>JAVVFN010000124.1:0-4686 GCA_032250645.1 Methanomicrobiaceae archaeon
ATCGGCGGCACCTTCGGCTACACGCAAGGGATAATGGCCGGCGGGCCTGCGCTCGCCCTTCTTCTCGCCGGGCCCACCATCAGCCTGCCAAGCATCCTCGTGCTGCTGCGGATTATGGGCGGGAAGAAGACCGCCGTGTATGTGATGCTCGTTGTCATCTTCTCGACGGTCGCGGGTCTTGTCTTCGGGAACTTCTTCCCCGCCCTCGGGCTCCCCGGATGTGGTGCCGGATGACGGAGAGGAAGACCGGGACCATTCCCTGCTGTGCGGCCGATGCGGTGGCACAAATCCGGAAGGTAAAGGTGAACGGTATCACCGTCGGACTCGCGATGCTCGATTCCGTCTTTGCGGAGGTCGAAGCCCTCGGACCCCTGCCCGAAGAGGAACTGAAACACGAACTGCTGAAGAGAGTGAAGATTTATAACTACATCCCCCGCAGTGCAGGGGATGCCTACGCGGCGGTGCTGATGCGTGAATACGGGAAGAGGAAGAAAGGAGAGATAGGCATATGAAGGAAAAGAGGTCGGACGTAAAGGAGATGGTGAGGGAGGGCTACGGCAAGATCGCCCGCCATTCCTGCTCCTGCTGCTGCGGCGATGAATCCGGCGATATCAACAGGAAAATCGGCTATACGGATGAGCAGCTGGGCGGGGTCCCCTGCGAGGCGAACCTGGGGCTTGGCTGCGGCAACCCGACCGCCCTCGCATCGATCAGTCCCGGAGAGGCCGTGCTTGACCTGGGCTCAGGAGCCGGAGTGGACTGTTTTCTCGCGGCAAGCCGGGTCGGTCCGGAGGGACGCGTCATCGGCGTGGACATGACTCCGGCCATGATTGAGAGGGCAACCCGCATCGCGAGGGAACACGGCTTCCAGAATGTGGAATTCAGGCTGGGGGAGATAGAGCAGTTACCTGTGGAGGACGGGTCGGTAGACCGGGTCATATCAAACTGCGTGATCAACCTCTCGCCCGATAAGGCGCAGGTCTTCCGCGAAGCCTTCCGTGTGCTCCAGCCTGGAGGAAGCCTGTTCATCTCTGACCTCGTCCTCGTAGGGGAGCTCCCCGAACGCGTGAAGCATTCTGCGGCGGCCTATGTAGGATGCCTTAGCGGTGCTGTCCGGAAAGAGGAGTATCTACGGATGATCGAGGAGGCGGGTTTCTCCCGTGTCGTAGTTGCGGATGAAAAGCTCTTTCCTTTAGACTGCCTGCACGATGACGAGACCGCGAATGTGCTGCTCGAAGACCCCACCTATTCTGCCGAAGAGACTAAAGAGATCTCGGACGCGGTAAGGAGCATCATGGTAACTGCCTGGAAACCTGGACCGGGGGAGTGATACGGTATGGTGAAGATTGAGATCCTGGGAACCGGCTGCGCCAAGTGCAGGCGGCTTGTGAAGAATGTGGAGAAAGCGGTCGCCGATCTCGGTATCGATGCCGAGATCGTCAAGGTCGAGGATATCATGGCCATCATGGACCGGGGCGTGCTGCTCACTCCAAGCCTCGCCGTCGACGGCGAGCTGGTGGTCTCCGGGCGTGTGGCGGACGTGAAAGAGATCAAGGAGATCCTGCAGGGGTGATGATGAATGGCAGACGAGGAAACCTGTTTATGCGGTGATACTTCGGCCCAGACCGGGAAGAGGCGGTTTCTCTTCCCCTGTGCCGGACAGGCAAATACCGGGCAGCTCTCAAACCTGGCGGCCATCCAGCTGACGGCAGAAGGCTATGGGAATATCGCCTGCATGGCGCTCCTTGCCACCGGTGATGAAGGGCTGAAGAAGCGTGTCGGTGATGCAGACGAGGTGGTGGTTATCGACGGCTGCCCGTCCGTGTGCGGCCTGAAGATCGCAAAGATGCAGGGTATTACCCCCGGCCAGCACATCGTCGTCACGGAGCTCGGGATAAAAAAGGCTGGATCGATGGATTATACCGACGATGACCTCGAGACCGTGGTCTCGGCCGCGTGGGAAGGAGCCGGCAGGAAGGAATAGGGGAAACGTGCGAATATCGGGATGATAGGGAAGAAGAAGATGGCAACACCAACCCGTGGGGAACGGAGACTCTCCACCTTTGAGAAATACCTCACCCTCTGGGTCGCGCTCTGTATCGTCGGCGGAATCGTGCTCGGGAGGGTGGCTCCAGGGATCGCCGTCACCCTTGATGCCCTCTCCGTCTACCAGGTCTCAATCCCGATCGCGATCGCGCTCTTCTTCATGATGTACCCCATCATGGTGAAGATCGATTTTGCAGAGGTGCTGCGGGCCGCAAAGACCCCGAAACCCGTCGTGCTCACCCTCTTCGTGAACTGGGCGATCAAGCCCTTCACCATGTACCTCTTTGCCACTGTTTTCCTCGGGTATCTCTTCGTGGGATTTATTCCAGGAACCGAAGTGCTTGCGGACGGGAGCACCGTCGAGCTCTGGCGGAGCTACGTGGCCGGCTGCATCCTGCTCGGGATTGCGCCCTGCACTGCGATGGTGCTCATGTGGAGCTATCTGGCCCGCGGCAATGACGGGCTGACACTGGTGATGGTGGCCATCAACTCGCTCACCATGCTGGTGCTCTACGCACCGCTCGGCGGTTTCCTCCTCGGGGTAAACGCCATGCCCATCCCCTGGCAGACCATCCTCCTCTCGGTAGGCGTCTATGTGGCGCTCCCCCTCGTTACAGGCTATTTCACCAGAAAATGGATCATCGCCCGGAGAGGGATGGCATGGTTCGAGACACGATTTCTCCACCTCCTCACACCTGTATCAATCTTGGCATTGCTCGGCACGCTCGTCCTCCTCTTCACCTTCAAAGGTGACGTGATCGTGGCAAACCCCCTGACCATCCTGTGGATCGCGATCCCGCTCTTCATCCAGACAGTGCTCATCTTCACTCTCGGGTACTTCGTCCTTGCCCCGAGGATAGGCCTCGCATACCGGGACGCTGCCCCGGCCGGGATGATCGGGGCCTCTAACCACTTCGAGGTGGCAATCGCGACCGCCACCATCCTCTTCGGGCTCGGGTCCGGGGCGGCGCTCGCGACCGTGGTGGGAGTGCTGATCGAGGTCCCGGTCATGCTGATGCTGGTGAAGATCTGCCTACGCACGCAGGGAATATTTCGGAGTGAAACTGTATGAAAATGGATTCAATGCTTGTACCACTGGATATCCATGGCACAGCCGCCGTGATGGCCCCGGTCATGGAAGAGGTGGCCCGCCTCGGTGTGGAGCGGGTGGATCTGCTGTATGTGATCAATCTCCGTGAGACGGCGGGCAATCATGGCATTCAGGCGCACGACCGCGAGGTGATGGACGAATGGAAGGAACGTATCGAAGCATGCGGGGTCGAGGAGGTCACGACCGAGGTCGTGGTTGGCATCCCCTGGATCGAGATCCTTGACAGAGCGGAAACAGCCCCGCCATCTCTCATCGTGATGGGCTCGCATGGCCGGTCCCTGATCGCCCGCATGTTTCTGGGGAGCGAGACTGAAAACGTCCTCCACCACGCGCAGGTGCCGCTCCTCGTCCTCCGCACCGCCATCATGAGAGAAGGAGACCCGGATGCGTGCACCTTGACCACCGGCATCTTCCGCCATATCCTCTATCTCACAGATTTTTCAGAAAATGCGGAACGGTGCATTCCGTTCATCGAGTGGATGGCGGGGGCGAAGCCCGAACGACTCGTCCTTATGCACGTCCAGGATACCCGGCGGCTATGGACTGCATCGCAGGAGCAGTTCGACGCCTTCAACAAAGAAGACGCTCTTCGCCTCGCGGACCTGAAGCGGCGGTTCGAACCCCTCGGAATTCCACAGGTCGTGACCGAGCTGGTCACCGGCAACGCTATCGACGAGATCCTCGAGGTGGAAGATACATTCGAGCCCACCATCATCGTCATGGGTGCAAAAGGCCGGCATGGCGCCGTTCATGCACTCCTGGGGGGCGTAGCCGAGGCCGTGGTGCACCGGGCACGGGCGCATGTGCTGGTGGTGCGTTAAATAAAGGAGATTAACATGGTAACACAAACACTCGTCGTCGAATGGCGGCATGTCGGAAAGGACGTGGAGAACACCTGCGAGCGCTGCGGCGAGACCGGGCGGGCGGTGCTGGATGTCATTGAGAAGATCCGACCGGTTCTCGAAGAGGAAGGCATCACCGTCCGGATGATCGAGACCGTCCTCGATAACGAAGCGATCGCGGATTCGAACAGCATCCTCTTCAATGGTGTGCTGCTCGAGGACCTGATCGAGGGGATGGAGGTGATCAGCACTCCCTGCTGTTCCTGTGCCTGCATTACCGGGCAGGACGACGTGGAGTGCCGGGCGGTAGAGTACGGGGGCGAACGCTACGAGTCAATACCTCCGGAACTGATTGCCCGGGCGGCATTGAAGGCCCTCGGGATCGAGACAACAGCGGAATAATATGATCTATGACAACCATCGACGGCATTCGGAAGATGGGATTGGCCATCAAGGAGATCCTCGGGCTCTCGGGTTCACCCGTCGGCGTACGAATCGTGAAGCGGGGCGATGAGACCACAGAGGCCGAACCCGCCGGAGGACACCGGTTCTGCCAGGCGCTGATGCGGGGGAGGCGCGGCGACCATGTCGTCGTGACCGCCGAGACGATCGCATGCCCCGCGGCTGCCCGCGCCTTCGGGTTCAGGCCGCTCCCTGATGCGCTGAAGTCAGGGAAGGGTCTGATCG
>JAVVFN010000125.1:0-4670 GCA_032250645.1 Methanomicrobiaceae archaeon
CATGAGTCTTCCCCCGCTTGCCTCTGCGGTCCTGCTCGCCATCGTGCTCGCGTTCCAGGCAGGGATCGGGATTGCGCTTCCCTTTGTCTTTATTTTCTACGTCCTCCTCTCCATCCTCGAGGATACCGGATACCTGACACGGGCGGCCTTCCTTGCAGACAGTGCGATGCACCGGATCGGCATGCACGGCGGAGCCATCATCCCGCTCATGATGGGGCTTGGATGCAACGTGCCTGCCATCATGGGGATGCGGCTTCTTTCAAGCCGGAGAGAGAGGCTGATCGCCGCATTCCTCATCACGATGGTGCCATGCTCCGCACGCACGGTGATCGTCCTCGGAATCGTGGCCGCCTTCCTCGGTATTCTCCCGGCCCTCTCCATCTACTTCGTCGTGCTCGCCCTGATCATGGTGACCGGCCTCATTCTCTCCCATTACACTCCCGGCCAGCAGTTCGGGATGATCATGGAGATGGCCCCACTGCGGGCGCCGATCCCGAAATATGTCCTCCTCAAGTCGTGGTGGAGGATGAAGGAGTTCTTCTTCATCGCCATGCCTCTCCTGCTGGTGGGAAGCGTCTTTCTGGGGCTCTTCCAGCACTTCGGGATCATGGCCGCCTTCGAGGAAATGGTCGCACCGTTTGCGGAAGGGGTGCTGGGCATCCCCTCCTATGCCGTCACCGCGCTGATCTTCGGGATACTCCGCAAGGAGATGGCATTTGAGACGCTGGCGGTGCTGGCGGGAACCGCGAACCTCTCCGCCGCAATGAGCGGGCTGCAGCTCTACATCTTCGCGATCGTGAGCGTGCTCTTCATCCCCTGCATCTCCACGATCGCGGTCCTCATGCGGGAGGTGGGCGGGCGGTTCACCCTCGCCATCGCCGCTTATACTATCTCCCTCGGAATCCTCATTGGAGCACTAATTAATTTTCTCGCGGGATAAACACTCCACAATCCTACCGGAGACTGCTATGCTCACGTTTATCGGACTTGGACTCTTTGATGCGATGGACGTATCCTTAAAAGGGCTCGCCGCCATCCGGCAGGCAGATGCGGTGTACCTCGAGGACTATACCTCCATCCTGACCGGGACCGATCCCGGGCGGCTCGAGAGGCTGTACGGAAGACCGGTTATCCTCCTCTCCCGCGAGGAGATCGAAGGGTTTCCTGATCCGGTGCTGGAGGCTGCAAGGGAGGGAGATGTGGTGCTGCTGGTGGGGGGCGACCCCATGGTCTCCACCACCCATGCCGATCTCCGACTGCGGGCTGCGCGCGAGGGGATCAACACCGGGATCATCCACGGCTCCTCGATACAGAGCGCGGTATGCGGTCTTTCGGGCCTCCAAAACTACCGGTTCGGGAGGTCGTGCTCGATCCCGTTCCCGGCGCCCGGGTGGTTTCCCACCACGCCCCTCTCGGTGATCGGGGCGAACCTCGAAGCCGGTCTGCACACGCTGGTCTACCTTGACATTCAGAAAGAGCGCTGCATGCGGGTCGGGGAGGCGATCGATCTTCTGGAGCAGATGGCCGAAAAAACCGGCATCCCCGCCCCTTCATTGTATATCGGGATCGCGAGGGCAGGGTCCGCCGACCCGTTCGTCCTGGCCGGGAATGCGGAAAGGCTAAAGTGCGGGAACTTCGGCCCGCCCCTTCACGTGCTGGTGGTGCCAGGATCCCTCCACCCGATGGAGAAGGAGTACCTGGAGGCGTTTGCAGGGCTATGAACACCGGGGACTTTGGGGCGGATCTTGCACGGATTGTAGAGGGCATCGGCGTGGTGGCGCCTCCAAAAACCCTGCTCTTTACGGTCGGGCTGGAGATGGAAGAGATGGCGGAGGCCTATCTCCATGACGGGGAGGAGTTCTTTCGCATGCAGGACCTCGCCAATGCGCATGCTGCATTCACCTACGGGTTTGGCTGGCTCTGTGCAGGGGTCATCCTTGGATACCTGGTCTCTGGAGAGGAGATCAGGGAAGAGCTTCCCCTCTTCTCCAGGCCGCATGGCGAAGGGGAAAAGAAGCTTGTCGAAAAAACGCTCCGATACCAGCAATTTCTCGCCCTCGCTCTGGACGCCATCTGCCCGGCGCCAGACCATGCAAGTGTGGCCTACAGGATGGCGGATCTTGTCCGGCGGAGGGCAGAAGCGATGTATACCCGCGGTTCCGGACAGGTCGAAGAGAGCGACTTTCTCAACGCACTCGGCTCTTTTAGCTGCGGTCATGGGTGGCTGGATGCCGGGGTCAGGGCAGGTCTCTTCCAGATCGCCGGATCACGCCACCTGTTTACCATCTGACGAGTTAAAAAGGATTTATACAAGATGCTACAACCACTAAGAAATACGACCGGCAAATGTGGTCCGGATCGTTTCAGCAGGTCTCGCGAATGAAGAGGAATCAGGTCAAGTGGCTCATCATATCTGTTGGCTTCAGCGTCCTTGTCCTTGCCCTCGTCCTTTATTTCACCATCGATGAACAGACCATCGAGTACCTCCGCCAGATCAACCCCCTGTTCCTCCTTGCGGCTGTCATCTTCCATTTTGTCGCCCTTCTCTGCTGGAGCCTCCGGATTCAGCTGATGAGTGCTGCCCTCGGGTACCGGGTCGGACTCCTGCATTGCATCAACCTGGTCTTCGCAAATATGCTGGTCGCTGCCATCACCCCCTCCCAGGCAGGAGGGGAGCCGGTGAGAGTCCATGAACTCTACCGGGCACATGTCCGGGTCGGCGATGCGACCGCGGTGGTGATCATGGAGCGGGTCCTGGATGGCATCGTCCTCGGGCTGATAGGTATCCTCGCGATGATCTATCTCGGGAGCCACTGGAACTCGATCGGCCTCAACCTCGGGTACATGATGCTGATCTCATGGCTGATGGTCACGATCTTCGTGTTGATCTTCGCGTATTCAGTGAGAAACCCGGATTTCCTCAAGAGGGTACTGAAGAAGTTCTCAATAGGGATAAACCGGAGGTGGCGATCGCAGCGGATTGAGCGGTTTATCGAGACGATCGACCACGAGGTCGACAACTTCCATGGCAGTCTCCAGCACTTCGTGGGAAGGGCGCGTTTCGGTATTGTGGCCGGTCTGGTCTTCACGCTCCTTTTCTGGTTCTTTGAGTTTATCATCGCCTCGTTTATCCTGATGGGCCTTGGCCAGCCGCCGTACTTCGTGGAGTCCTTCGTGATCCAGCTGATCATCGCCATCCTCATGATGGTCCCGCTCACGCCGGGCGGGTCAGGTATTGCAGAGATCAGCGCCACATCGCTCTACGGCATCATCATTCCCTCCTCGATCGTCGGCGTCTTCGTGGTGCTGTGGCGGGTGATTCTCTACTACCTCAACATCATCATCGGAGTGCTCGCGGGCGTGGTGATCGTCCGGCGGGAACTCCTACTCCGCAAGATCGGTCTCCGGTGATATCCCAGAACCATTATCCGTATTCGCACCAATCACTCACCCAAGATGCGGCTTCTTCCGTGTTCCATCCTCGGCGTGTTCATGAAGGTGACCGAGCAGGGCGCGGTCCCCACCGTGGTGCTGGAGACCGGGGAGGAGGGCCACCATGTGCCGATCTACGTCGGGCTCTGGGAGGCGCTCTCTATCTCCAACGCGATCAGGGGGGAGGTGCTCCCGCGTCCGATCACCCACGACCTCATTGCCGACCTGCTTGGTAAATGCGAGATCAATGTACAGGCACTCCAGATTGATTTACTGGAAGGAGGGGTGTTCTACTCCAAGCTTCTCTTCTCCTTCAACGGGCACTCCGATATCCTCGACTGCCGGCCCAGCGACGGCATCGCAATTGCGCTCAGGGTGGCCGCACCCATCTTCGTGGACGAATCGGTTTGTTCTGCTGCTGCAGTGGACAGGAGTGAACTGGCTGATCTGAAGGATATTCGGACATTTCTCTGAGAGGGGCAATTTTATATAATTAGCAGTATATTAATTCGCTGACCGGAATTTCCGGGACAAGGAGGGGATAAACCATGGTGGGTATTCACGATATTCCAGCCGAAGCCAGGTGGGAGATGGCAGCAAGAGCAGCAGATACACTGCCCATGGCATACCATGCTGCGTTCAGAAGCGTGACCGGAGGGAAGTATGAGAAGGAACTTGAAGGAGCGCTGGCATCCGTGTGGTCGAAGGCAGGCGAGGAGCAGGGTGCGATCGCCCGTGCCTTCGCGGTGCCGGTGAGGAATGCAAAAGAGATCGCGGAGGCCTTCACCACCTTCTCGGTGATCTTTCTCGGCCCTGAACTGGTGGGAGAGTCGGGAGAAGAGGGGGAGGGCGCAGTCGTCACTACCACACGGTGCCCGATGATTTCCAGTGGATCGAAGTTCGGAGTACCCGGGGAATCGATGTGCAGGAGCTGCACGGCCTACTGCACGTCGGCTGTCAAGAGCCTTAACCCCGCATATGCGCTCAAGCACGTGAAGGGAATGTGCATTGGCGATCCTCACTGTGAGATGAGGATACGCAAAAAATAGTTATCACTCCTCATTTTATAAAAATCTGAAAAGAATTCCTGATGAATAGTAAAGGGTGGGAATAGCAGCGAGTCGTGGTTCCCGAATGCTCGCGCAATTCAGTACCGCACGACACGTGAGCGGGCTTAACTTCTGGGTTCGGGATGGGTCCAGGTGTCTCCCCGCTGCTGTGGCCGCTATTCCCGGTTT
>JAVVFN010000126.1:0-4558 GCA_032250645.1 Methanomicrobiaceae archaeon
GCTCGACAAAACGACCGCCCACCTGCCCACGAAGGGAAAGAAGATCGTTTTCAAGCGCTGGGATACGCTCACGGGAGACGACCGCCCGGACGCCGTGGTCTTCTTTGCACGGCCCGAAGTGCTCTCCGGCCTCTTTACGCTGGCAAACTTCGACCGGGCCGACCCCTACGGGGTGATCACGCCGTTCGGTGCCGGGTGCAGCTCGGTCGTCCACTACCCGTGGCTCGAGCAGCAGAAGGACGACCCGAAGGCAGTGCTCGGGATGTTCGATCCCTCGGCACGCCCCTGCGTCCTGCCCGATGTCCTGACCATGGCTTTCCCCATGAAGAAGTTTGAGAAAGTGATCGGGTATATGGAGGAGAGCTTCCTTATCACCGGTTCCTGGGAGAAGGTGAAGAAGAAGATTGCCCGGAGCAATACCCTCCATTCACCTGGACGCGCCTGAAGAGACAATCAACCAATAGTATGGACGAGATCAGCCAAGCGTCCGGTCGAAGAAGTCTACCATCTCCTGGTAGGCGTCAAGGGCAACGAAACTCTCTGAGAGCGCTCCATCTTCGATCATGAAACCGTGCGGCTCTCCCTGGTAGATTTTCAACTCGAAATACTTCCCGGCTGCATCGAGCTCGGTCGCGTACTGGTAGATTTCAGCCACCGGGCTCGCCTGGTCCGCCGTCCCGTGGATGATCAGCATCGGGTCAGTGATCTCATCGATAAATTCTACCGGAGGGGTTCCGTTGCCCGGACCGCCCGAGAATGGAAATCCGTACCAGGCGACACCTGAGGTGAATTCCTCTATCAGGGGCAAATATAACATGGTGTAGCGGCCGCCTGCACAGAACCCTGTAAGGCCGAGGCTGCTCGTATCGACATCTGGGCGGGTATCGAGATATGCAATCGTATCCCTGATCAGCGCTTCGGTGCTATCGTCCCCCGGTGCCTGTTCATGGGTCTGCCATTCGGGTGCGATGACCACGTACCCTTCGGCGGCAAAGTGATCCCCCATCTCCCGGTATCCTGGTTCAAGCCCATTGAATGAATGGATCAGCACCACGGCCGGAAACGGCCCTCCATCCACTGGTGATGCGATATAGGCAGGATAGATCTGGCCGGCGCTCTCGATGTCCACGGTTCCGTTCTGGACCGCCCCGTTCCGTTCCATCCCGTTTCCCTCATTATCCGGGCTGACGCACCCGGCGATGAAGAGCAGGGCTGCCAATGATGCAACCAGTAGTATACGTCTCATGTCGCTTTCCTCCGATGAACGACCGAAGGTCACTATCCTGACCTATCACATATAATAGTATGCATCACCAGGCAACTGAAATCCTGAGGTTCCAGAGCTCCCCGGAAGTATTAAGTGATTTAAATAAAAGTGAGGATATGTGAATCCCCATGAGCCTGAAGTCCGCGTATGCCGTACTATCCATCCTCGGATTGGTACTCCCGTATTATTTTTTCATCGGGTTTTTGATGGAGAACGGGCCGAATCTTGCTCTCCTGGCCGAGCAGGTCTTCGCGACCTGGATCACTACATGCTTCACCGTGAACGTGATTGTGGCGGTGATCGTCATCCTCTTCTTCATTGATACGGACGGTGCGAAACATGATGTACCCTACCGGTGGGTACCTGCACTCGGCACCATTGCCGCCGGCCCCGCATTCGGACTTCCCTGCTACCTGTACCTGAGGGAATAAAAAACAGCATTTTTTGGAAATCCGGTAAAAATGGGGATTATATAGCCCCTCTTCGCACGAAGAATCCCTCGACAGCGATGAAGACGAGGAGGGAGAATGCCGCCAGCCCGAGAACCGGGTAGAGGGGGGTGGTATACTGGGGCAGGGTGCCTGCATCAGCGAGCGACTGCATCACCCCGATGGAGCCGAAGAAGTTGTGGAAGAACATCGTCGCGTAGATATCCCGAAAGAGGAAGTAGACAAGACCGGTCACGAGGCCGACAAGGGTGAGAAACCCGATCATCCCCGGCTGGTTGAAGGGGGGGCTGTGGCCGAGGTGGTAGACACCAAAGAGGAGGCTTGCGACGATGATCGCAGCAATGGTGGCCAGCCATCCTCCCCGTGGTTTGAGCACCCCTTCGAGAACAGAGCCGATCACCGCCCAGCAGACCGCGATCTCGGCGATGGTGACCGGGAAGACCTGCGCGGAGACGTTGAGGAGGACGACCGGGTCAAGTGATGCAGGACGCGAGATAAGCATCACCACAGAACCGAGGATGATTGCGATGGCAACTGCGATCACCGCCCGTTTTCCCGGGCGAAACCCCGAGGACTCGAGCGTTATTGTCCCTGCATCGATCGCCTTCCGGATGACCCAGAGAGCAAGGATGCTGCCGATGATGATGTTTGCCGCAATGGTGTAGACGATGCGGTCCATGACCGCCTCTGGCCGGAGAAGGGTGAGGATCCGGCCCTCAAGGAGATAGGTCGCCCCCACCCAGAGGAGGTAGGTGATGCATGCGATGAGAAGGATCCTGCTATTTCCCGTTTTCACCCCCGTATTCATATGAATGAGTCATGCACGCTTCTTACCGTAAAGATATCGGGAAGAAAACTGTCTATTCGGGGGTAGGCCCGGGGTCCTCCGAAGTGAACCGGCGGAAGGCCTCCTCCCCCACGCACTCCTTTGCATATTTGCACCATTTCACGCAGGACTGGAGATCATTGTAGATGGTAAACCCGCACCTGCCACACTTTACTTTGACGTCGTTTGAGAAGACCTCGACCTCTTCCCCGCACCTCGGGCATTTCTTGATCTTCAGGGTGGGGGTTCGGATATTGGCCGCCCCCGGGCAGTGGCTGAAGATCACTTTCCAACCTCCCGGTGATACTCCTCGAGGAGCGCTTTGGCGTAGCTGGCGGCCTTCTTCGTCGGGACGTAGTTGAAGACCTTTACCCTTTTGAGGAGTTCTTCGGCGATCCTGGCGTCATCGGCCAGCCCGAGCTTTTTCACCTCCTCGATAATAAACTCGAGGTGGTCTATCCCGGTCTCCTTGCCCTCGACCAGGATCTTTTTCGTCTTGATCTTCTCAGGCGGGATACCGCCGCAGACCGAGCAGTAGTCCCCGTCTTTCTCCGGCATGCTCACTCTCTGATCATGACCAGCTGCATCTTGAACCGGGTGATCGCCGAGAGCGCATGCGGGACATTTGCCGGGAAGATGATCGTCTCCCCCTCCTTCATCTGGAAGGTCTTCCCCGCCACCCAGACCTCGCACTCGCCGTCCAGGATGGTGACTACCGCATCGAAAGGAGCGGTATGCTCGGATAGCCCTTCATCCTCGTCAAACGAGAAGAGGGTGATGCTGCCAACCTTCCGGTTGATGATCATGCGGCTTGCGACCGTGCCGTCCTGGTACTGGACCAGGTCCTTGAGATCAAGCACCCGGCCTTTGAGCTCTGCGCGTTTTGCGTCATCCGGTCTTGGCTCTGAAAACTCTGCCATGGGAATCAGTCCTGCATGAGAATGAGTGGGCGGACCATTTAGGTCTACCTCATTCCAGGATTTCCCTCGACCCACCGGTCACCGCCCGGGAGGATCTCGCGCTTCCAGATAGGGGCCCGCTCCTTGATCCGCTCCAGGATGTACTCGCAGCCGGCGAACGCCTCCCCCCGGTGGCCGGCCGAGACTACGATCACCAGGATATTCTCCCCGACCCCCAGACGCCCCACCCGGTGGACGATGGAGATGTCGTTCAGTTCGTACTTCAGGGCCGCCTCGTCCCGGATCTCAAGGAGGTCCCCTATGGCGACCTCCTCGTAGGCCTCGATCTCGATCGACTCGATGCCGTCGTCCCGGACCACCCCGACGAAGCTCACGATCGCGCCCGTGGAACGCTGTTTTGCGGCCTCTATGAGGATCCCTGGATCCACCTCGTCCCCCGTGACCGCAATTCTGCCGTTCATCCTCTCATCAGCCCCCCGCGACCGGCGGCAGCACCGCAAGCTCGTCTGCTTCGTGCAGGATCACCGTACCGTGCGCTTCGCGGGCGATCCGCTCCCGGTTCACCATCAGCATGATGTGGCTTCTGATCTGCCCCTCTTCATCGAAGAGGGCGAAACGCCCGTCGGCACTTCCCTCCACCAGCACTTCCAGCACTTCCCGCGGGGTCATACCCGGGGACACTTCCAGTTCCCGCTCCCCCCCGAACTGGTGTCTGAATTGCCCGAACATGCGGAGAGATATCTTCATCCTCCCGCCTCCCTGCAGTCAGGGCAGGAGGGGTCCCGCCGGACCTCGATCTTCTCGAGAGTGGAAGAGAGCCCGTCCCACATGGCCAGCTGCCCCGCGAGAAGACTCCCTGCCCCGAGGAGATACTTGAGCACCTCGTTTGCCTGGAGGAGACCGATCACGCCTGGCGCCACGCCGACCACCGGGAAGACCTCAGGGGGGCACCCGGCCATGACGGCGTTGACCGCGTCCACGGTGACGGATTTGCGCGACTGGAACGTCAGGTCCACCGCCGAGACATTGGGTGTGGGCACCCGCAGCGCGGTGCCGTCCAGCTTGCCCGCCAGTTCCGGCAGCACCTCGCCCAGCG
>JAVVFN010000127.1:0-4524 GCA_032250645.1 Methanomicrobiaceae archaeon
CGAGAGCGGGCCCTACACCCGCGCCCATGATGCACTCTTCCGGTTCCGGAAGCTGATTGCCGGGGCGATGGGGAAGCACCGCATGGGGCTCCGGGAGATCGAGATCATCTCCTACATGATCCGTATCCCCGGCCACTTCCCGAAGGAGGCGATCCCGCGCCTGCCCTTCATCCAGTACGCGGAGGTGAGCGAGGAGGAGGCGATGCTCATCCTCGTGGTATCTGCGGCAGACCTTGAGAAGAACTATCCTGACCGGCTGGTCAGGCTCATCGAGGAGAAGAGGGATGCCCTCTCCTACGGCGGGAAGACGGAGCACTGGGAGCTCGTCTTCGAGAGCCCGAAGCGCACCGGAGCCTATGCCCGGGACCCCACCGAGGAGATGGTCGAGCGGACATGGATCCGGCACGCGCCCGCACGGGGCCAGTGGATCTACGGGCCGCAGGCGGTCCGGATCTTCCGGGCATTCGAGCGGATCGTGGAGAAGGAGATCATCGGCCCTCTCGGCTTTTCCGAGATGATCTTCCCCAAGTTCGTGCCCTGGGAGGTCTGGAAGCGGTCGGGCCACGCGAAGGGGGTGTACCCCGAGATCTACTACGTGAGCGCCCCGAAGAGCCGCGATCCTGCCTACTGGGAGGTGGTCGCGGACTTCTTCAAGGTGACCGGCGAGGTGCCGGTCGAGATGATCCGGGACCGGATCGAGGGACCCATCGGGGGGATGTGCTATGCACAGTGCCCGCCCTTCTGGCCCTTTGTCCAGGGCGAGACACTCGCCGGGTCCTGCCTCCCCGTCCGGATCTTTGACCGGAGCGGCACCTCCCACCGGTACGAGAGCGGGGGCATCCACGGGATCGAGCGGGTGGACGAGTTCCACCGGATCGAGGTGCTCTGGCTGGGGACCGTGGACCAGACGGTAAAGATCGCTGAACGGCTCGGCGAGGCCTATAAGAGGGTCTTTGAAGAGCTGCTGGAGCTCGAATGGCGCTGCGCCCGGGTGACCCCGTGGTTCATGGCGCAGGAAGGGCTCGTGGGCGAGAGTGAGAGCGAACGCGTGGGCACCATGGACTACGAGGCCTTTATGCCCTACCGGGGCGACTGGCTCGAGTTCCAGAACGTGAGCGTGAACGGCAACAAGTACCCGAAGGGGTTCTCGGTGAAGCTGCAGAGCGGCGAGGAGTGCTGGTCCGGGTGCTCGGGGATAGGCCTTGAGCGGTGGACTGCGGCGTTTCTCGCCCAGAAAGGGTTTAACTCCGCTGAATGGCCAGAGGCCGTAAGAGAACAGGTTGGAGAACTACACGAGGTATTCACTTTCCTCTAAAAAAGAAATGAGGTGAGAATTTGGCAAAGAGAAAACAGATAGGACGAAGGGTCGAAGGATGGAAGGCGAAGAACTGGTACCAGGTCTTCGCGCCCGAGTGCTTTGAGAAGGTACCGATCGGGGAGACCATCGCGGCGGATGCAGGGCTTGTCACAGGCAGGATTATCCGCACCACCCTCGGAGAGATGACGAACGACTTTTCCAAGCAGCACGTCAAGATGAAGTTCAAGGTGAGCGCGGTGACCGGAGACGCCGGGTACACGGAGTTCATGGGACACGAGATGACCCGGGACTATCTCCGTGCAATGGTGAAGCGAAGGACCTCCCGGATCGACTGCCCGGTGCTGGTCACCACGAAGGACGCAAAAAAGGTCCGGCTCACCATCACGTGCTTCACGCTCAGCCGGGCAAACCTGAGCCAGGCCCACGCGATCCGCAAGACACTCGCCGAGACGGTAACGGCAAAGGCGAAGGATACGAATTTTGATGCACTCGCCCGGGATATCGTGCTCGGGGAGACTTCCCGCGACCTCTTCAAGGTGGTCAAGACGATCTACCCGGTCCGCCGGGTCGAGATCATCAAATCCAAGGTGGAAGAGGCTGCGGCGGCCATTCCGGCGTAATATCTCCCCTCTCTTTTTTTCCCGCGGGACGATTGGCAAGACTGATTACTTGTAACGCGAATATTTCTGTAATCGGGCATTTTCCATGGAGGGTAACGTTCACGCCTGGATGCAGCAGTGTGCGCTGCCGGACGGCACCGAGCTCAGCGACGCACACCCTGAAGACCAGCCAGAGCATCCTCATCGGCGACCGCTGCACCATTGATTACGGCCTGCACGGGGATGACGTCATCGTCTCGGAATTCTGCACCATCAACGGCAATGTCCTCGCGGAGGGCGATGTGCGGGTGGACAACTGGTGCGCGGTCTACGGGGATGTGGTCTCGTGGCAGGACACCTACCTCGGGGAGGGGGTGACCATCCATGGACGGCTGATCGTGAGTGGCGACCTTGATATCGGGGACAACGTCCAGATCGTCAAGGGTTTTGAGGCCCGGGGGTGGATCAGCATCCGAAACCCGCTCCCGGTCATCACCTACCTCGTCCTCTACCTCATCGCCCTGCTGGGGCTCGAACGGGAGGACGAGATCGACGCGTTCCTCGACGAGCTCTTCACCGGGGAAGAGGAGGAGAGCGTGGAGGCGTACCGGTCACGGGGGCTCCCCCTCATGATTCCCTCCTCCTCCACCCTGAACATGGAGGTCTTCTCGGTGCCGGGGAGCATGATCATCGGGAAGGGCTGCCGGGTGCACGGCAATATCAGGGCCCGCGAGATCGTGGTGGACCGGGGGACCACCATCTTCGGGAGCATGAAGGCCGAGCGGACCATCACCATCCACGAAGGGAGCGAAGTGCACGGGGACGTGACCACCACGGGGGAAGTGGTGGTGACCGGAAACGCCCACATCCTGGGGGACATCGACTGCGGCAGCCTGCTCGTCCATGAGGATACCCGGGTCGACGGGATGATGCGGGCTCCGGGCGGGGTCCGGATCCAGAGGGACGAGTGATGCTGGAAAGGTTCTTCGAGCTGGAGGAGGCGATCTCCCTTGAGCCTTACTATGCCGACCTGATCGATCCGTGCTATACCGGGGTCGCCGCCTCGCTCGAGCCGGAGGATGTCCGCCTCCTCCTGGACCAAGACGGGGAACTCCTTGCCGCGGCCATGAAGCTCCCGCAGGCATGGGTGGTGGCGAACTTCACGCACCGGCCCTGCATCCGCGAGATCATCGAGATGGCGGAGGCGCTGGAGGGGGACCTGTACCAGGACGACCGGGAAGAGTACCTCGATGCCCAGCGGGCCTACTACTCGCAGATGCTGATGGAGGAGATCTCCCCGGGGATCGAGGATATCCGCCCGGATCGGGTGGCGTCCGTGCAGGAACTCTTCTGCGATATCTGGGGCGGATCTTTTCCGGCCGAGTGCATCGACTGCTGCTGCGGGTCGGGGATCGGCGCGAGGGTGCTGCGGGAGATGGGCTGCCGGGTGCTTGCCTACGATAACGACCCCCGGCTCCTCGCCCTCGGCCTTGCCTCCGGACGGCTGGCTCCGGCAGGGACCATGCTCATCGACGCCACCATGGCATCGCAGTACCTCGGCCCGGTGGAGGCCGGGTTTGCGCTCATGCTGGGTGATATCGCCTCCTTCAATGCGGATATGTGGGAGGCGGTGGTGGACGAGCTCCTCCAGCTCTCTGCCATGACCGTGATCACGGTCGCGACCGGGGAGGAGTGCGATCGCGTGGCCGGCTGGTGCGGGGAGAGGGGCAGGTCGGTGGAGGTCTTCGAGCAGGATCGAGACCCGATCTACGACCGCTGGGTCTGCATCGCAAAAGCCATCTAAGTGATAGATCGGCAAGCAGGGGTGAAAATCGCTGTTTTTACCTGAAAGTATTTAAGGAAGGGGAGCACTATTTTATAGTGCGGAGAAGAGGATCAATCGATTTTCCAGCAATCGGAAAATTCCACCCCCCCCTCGGAAATCCGATGCTTTAATCGTGGCTGTTATCGATCCTCCTCCGATTCTTCTTGATTATTTCGCGGCAGAGCGTTCGAGCTCTGTCTGCAGGCATTCAAGTTCGGCGACGATGGCCACCGGATCATCCATCTTCCGGATGAGGTGCTGGATCTCGAGCAGGCGCTCGATCCCGATGAAGTGCTCGGCCATCATGGCGGCCATCTCGGAAAGAATGATATGGTCGCCCTTCCGGTGGACGAGCCCCTCGGAGAGGAGCGGGGGCAGGGGCGGTTCAAGTTCTCCCACCATCGTCCTGCACATCTTCTCAAGGTCCGCGAGTTTCCCGTGGCAGACCACGGCGTTCGCCACGTACTCTTCGCTCGAGGCCTCAATATCGTAGATGGGGGCGACCTCCTCCATCTCGCCCCGGAGCAGCATGATCGCCACCTCCTCCTCTGTCCTGGAGGTCATTCGTGAGTAGCTGCCTCCCGGCTCGGCGACCACCACCACTTTGCCGAGGTCATGGAAGTCTGGCCTCCCTGCACGCCCCATCATCTGGTGGAACTCCCCGACGCCGAGCCACTCGATGCCCATGGCAAGCGAGTCGAAGATTACCTGCGAGGCGGGGAAGTCGACGCCGGCGGCAAGTGCCGCGGTGGTGACCACCACCGCGAGCTCGCCCCTGAGGA
>JAVVFN010000128.1:0-4519 GCA_032250645.1 Methanomicrobiaceae archaeon
CCGGCTCTCCACATTTACCGCCCTGACCTCGTCCCCGCCGACTGTACGGTCGACCGTGCACCGCGGCCCGATCTCGCGGCCGTCCTCCTCTCCCACGCGCACCTCGACCATGCAGGATGCATCGGATACCTGGACACTTCGGTCCCGGTGGTCGCTTCCCCCGTCACCATCGCCATCCTCAAGGGAATCCAGGATACCGGCTCCTCCTCTGCCGAGACCGACATCGTCTATTCCGCCTCACGAACAAGGGACGGGGGCGACCGCGGGCTCCTCCTCCGCTCTGACCGTTCCAGCCCGTACCGGGGGAGGACCTTTTATGCGACCGGGCCGGTGAGGGAGGAGCTCCTCGCCTTCCTTGCCGGGCGCCCGGGGCAGAAGGCGCGAGGCGCACGGAAGTATGAGCCAGGGGGCTGCGCTCATACCCCCTGCGACCTCCCCTTCCGCATCTACGCCCACCCGGTCGACCACTCGATCTACGGTGCCGTCGGGTTTCTCCTGGAGGGCGATACCACGCTCGCGTACACCGGTGATTTCCGCCTCCATGGGAAGAACGGCAGGCTTACCTCTGATTTTGTCTCGCGTGCCCGCGATGCCTCGGTGCTCATCACGGAGGGGACACGGGCAGGGAGGAGCGGAGAAGTGAGCGAGGCCGAGGTCGCAGAGACCTGCCGCGCTGCTGTCGAAGAGAGCGCAGGACTCGTTATCGCAGACTTTTCTGCACGGAACTTCGAACGCCTCGAGTCATTTGCGGGGATTGCAGATGCGACCGGGCGCAGGCTTGTCATCACGGCACGGGACGCCTATATGCTCCATACCCTCCGGTGTGCGGACGGGATCGACCGGCTTACCCCCGATATCGCCATCTACCGCGAGCTTACCGACCATACCCGCCGCAGGTGGGAAGGGGAGGTGGTAGAGGCGCAGGCGGCGGACCGTTACGTGGAGCATACCGAGATCCACGATGATCCGGGGTCATACCTCCTCTGCTTCTCGTACTTCGACGTAAAACACCTCCTCGATATCAAACCGGAGGGCGGGACCTACCTGTACTCTGCCTGCGAGGCCTTCACCGAGGAGATGGCAATCGATTTCCAACGGCTCGCAACGTGGCTGGAATTCTTCGGCATGGCTTCCTCGGGGTTCACCTGCGATGCGTCCGGGCTCTCGTTTGATCCCTGTTTCCACGCCTCAGGCCATGCCCCGGCGGACGACCTGGCCGAGGTGATCGATCGCATCGACCCGGACGTCCTCATCCCGGTGCACACCCTTGATCCCGGGTGGTTCTCGGAGCGGTGGGATGCGGCAGTGATCGTTGCCGACGGGGAGCGGAGGGAGTTCTGACAGGCCAATCCCGATCCCGGATAATTTCGATTTTTTTTGAAGTTTAGAGAATATTTAACACTATCCGGGACAGTATATGTGGGTATGGCATCCTACCATATTGCTCTGGCCCTCCTCGTCGTTGCGGCTCTCGTGATCGTGTCCGGGTGTATCAATGGAGGACCGGTCCAGGAGACCATCACCGACTCCGGTACGGTGACCTATGTTGAGCTCGAGGGAGGGTTCTACGGGATTGTGGCAGACGACGGCACCCGCTACCTCCCCCAGAACCTTCCGGAGGAATTTGCACAGGACGGACTTGAGGTAACCTTCACCGCGAAGGTCCTCCGTGACGTGGCCACCATCCAGCAGTGGGGGACCCCCATCGAGATCATCGAGATCTCGGGCGGGGGCATGACCACCAGGGTCGTCTCCGGAGCCTGAATTATCCCCCTTTTTTCCGGTCGCAACCGGTTTATATCTGATGCGCCCCATATGCGGGCCCATGAAAGAGTACGAAGTGATTGCGGTCGGCTCAGGAGTGGGGGCGTCTATTGCGAGCCGGGCCGTCTCCGACGGCCGTTCAGTCGCACTTGTGGACCGGGGCCCGGCAGGCGGAACCTGCGTGAACCTCGGCTGCATCCCGTCCAAGATGCTGATCGCCCCTGCTGACCTCGCGGTTACCTCGAGAGAGGGGGATCGGGTGGGGGTGAATGTTCCATCGGCAGCGATCGATTTTCAGTGGATCATGGAACGGATGAGGGAGAACCGTTCCCGCAACTCCAACTATACCCGTACTTGGATCGAAGACCACGCGGAGGAGCTGGACTTCTATGAGGGGGAGGGGAGGTTCGTCGCGGAGTACACGCTCGAGGTGAACGGCACTTCCCTCAGGGGGGAGAAGATATTTCTCTGTACTGGGGCACGGCCGCTCATCCCCCCCATAGGAGGACTGGACTCGGTGGACTACCTTACCAATGAATCGGTGCTTGAGCTCGAGATGCGACCCGAAAGCCTCATTATCATCGGGGGCGGGTACGTCGCCTGCGAGTACGGGCATTTCTTCGCCGCTACAGGATGCGGGGTCACGATCCTGCAGCGGAACGAACGACTCCTCCCGGAAGAGGAGCCCGAGATCTCGATGGCTCTCGAGCAACGCCTTGCCGGACGGATGAGGGTCATCACGGCGCTCGAGGTGGATGAGGTAGCTTCGGGTTCGGAGGGTGTTCGGGTAACGGGAACCGACCAGAGGACCGGCGAGCGACGATCCTTTGCAGCGGCAAGGGTGATGGTCGCAACGGGCAGACGATCGAATGCCGATACGCTCTCGCTTGAACAGACCGGTGTGGAAATCGATGACCGCGGCTACATGATCACCGATGCATATCTCCAGACCACAAAGGATGGCATCTACGCAGTGGGCGATGCGAACGGGAAACAGATGTTCCGGCACGCCGCAAACAGGGAAGCAGGTATTGCGTGGCGGCATGCGACCGGGGAAGCCGAGCCCATGGACTACCGGTCCGTCCCCCACGCGGTCTATTCACACCCGAGAATCGCGTCGGTGGGGCTGGGCGAGGTCGAGGCGCGGCAAACCCACCGGATACTGATCGGGAAAGCACAGTATGGGGATGTCACCATGGGTGAGGCGATAGGAGAGGAATCCGGATTTGTAAAACTGATCGTGGAGGAAGGATCACGGCGGATCCTCGGGTGCCACATCCTTGGGCCCTCGGCACCCCTGCTCATCCAGGAAGTGGTGAATGCGATCGCCCTGGACGGGACCGTGGAGGACCTTGGCGCAATCCATATCCACCCATCACTTTCTGAAGTCATCCCGGCCGCACTGCGCCACCTCCGCCCGCCATAATCCCTTCACACGCCATTCCTGCGAAGAATATAAAAGTTATTTAACATCCGCCCCCTTTTTTTATAAAAATGGCGCTCTTTGAAGGTCATTCCCGGAACGATATCCTCAATTACGCAGTCATCGGCTTTCTCTTCTTCACCATCATTATCGCCGAGCTCTCCGTCTATCTCTTCTCCGGGAGCGCGCTGTTTGTCCTCTCCCACCTCTTTTACTTCCCGATCATCTTTCTCGCCTACGAGTTCCCGAAGAGGGGCGCCCTCATCTCCGTGGCCCTTGCCTTCGCCTTCCTCGGCCTCACCTATCCCTTCATCCTCCCCAATATCCTGGAGATCGTCCCCACCACCATCCAGTTCTACGTGTACGTCAGCGTGGGGATCGCGGTCACCTTCATCTCCGGGGAGATGCGGCTCTCCGAGCTCAAGTACCGCAGTATCTTCGCGGGCTCCGGGAGCGGCATCTGCATCATGGACCGGAGGACGGGGGAGATCCACGAAGAGAACCCGCAGTGCGCCAGGATCCTTGGCCGACCGGGCTTGGCCTCCCTTATTCCTGACCAGAAGAGTGCTGACGCGTTCTTCGAGCGCCTCAAGATCGAAGGAACGGTGACCGATTACGAGCTGGAGCTAGCCGAGAAGGGCGGGGCTCCCCGCCACCTGCTCCTCTCCGCCGGCGATCTCCCCAATGACCAGATTGTCCTCACGGTCACCGATATCACCTCCCGCAAGCAGGAAGAGGAGCTCCTCCGCCAGAGCGAGGCTTCGTTCCGCGAGCTGGCAGAAGAGCTCCCGCTGCCCATCTTCGAGATAGACAGAAAAGCCCGGTTTTCCTTTGTGAACAGGACTGCTCTCGAGAAATACGGGTTTACTGCAGCCGAGGTTGCCGGGGGGATGAGTGCCCTGGAAACACTTGTTTTAGAGGAGAGAGAGGCAGCAGCAGAGGAGATTTCACGGCTTATCCAGGGGAGCCGAGCAGCATCCCGCGAATTTACCGCCCTGAAAAGAGACGGGACCACCTTCCCCGTGTTGATCCACTCTACTCCCATCTACAGGGAGGGTTCTGTTCAGGGGATCCGGGGGGTGATCATCGACCTTTCTGACAGAAAGCGTGCGGATGAGCAGTTAAAGGAGAATATCCAGAACCTCGAGTTTCTGGCACGCAGCGCCGCCGAATTCGTGGAGCTCGGGCGCGATGCCGACCTCCATCGTTATATCAGCGACCAGCTGACAAGGCTTGTGCCGGGTTCGATCAATACGGTCGCCGAGATCAGCGGGGAGCTGCTCACGATCAGGGCCTATTCCGGCATTACCGAGGAGGAGATCGAAATCCTGG
>JAVVFN010000129.1:0-4457 GCA_032250645.1 Methanomicrobiaceae archaeon
TCCGTCCCGGGGTCTCTCCTGTCGTCGGGAGCGGCAGTCCCCCTCCCGGCACTCTTCACTCGGAACGTCAAACACCCGCACTTCCTGAAATCTTTAATCAGAATCGCGCCCCAGCATTAATTATGGATCGTGAAGATGCGCTTGCTTTGCTCAGAGAGTACGTCTCCGGGGAGGCCCTGACCGCCCACTGCGTGGCGACCGGAGCGATCATGGAGAGGGTCGGCGCCTACCTCGGGGAGGATGCCGGGACGTGGGAGCTGATCGGTATTCTCCATGACATCGACTACGAACTCGTGGAAGGCGACATGACAACGCACGGGGCAAAGGGTGGCCAGATCCTGCAGGAGCGCGAGATGGATGACGCGGTTGCCGGTGTCGTGGAACGGCACAACCATACCCTCTTCGGCCCGTATACCACCCCCGTGGAGATCGCGCTCCAGGCCTCGGACAGCATCTCCGGGCTGGTCATCGCCTGCGCACTGGTAAAAGGGGGCAAGATCACCGGGGTGACCCCGAAGACGGTGAAGAAGAAGATGAAGGAGAAGGCATTTGCCGCTGGCTGCGACCGCGATCGGATCCGGTTGATCGAGCCGCTGGTGGACCTCCCGGCCTTTTACCAGCTCGCCATCGACGGGCTTGTCGGGGTAAAAGGGGAGATCGGCCTTGAGTGAGACGGAGCGAATGAACCCGGACCGCACCAGGATCCTGGAGAAGCTCAAGGAAGCGGTGGGACTCCTCGTGGATGGAATGGCGCCGCAGCTCGTCCCCGAGGTGGGGACGAACATCGCGTACGCCCTTGCAGACGCCCGCGATCCAGGTGACGTGGCAGCTGTATTGGGGAGGATCGTCCGCCTGAAGGATCGTGTCCACCCGGTGGGCGAGGCGGCATTCGGGGCGAGCGACCATATGGCCCGGGTGGTGCTCACCGTGATGAAGTTTGACCCCAGGGTCCGTTCTGCGGCCAATATCAGGTACAGTCCGGAATCCGTATCCGTCCTCGAAGATCTGATGCTGGAAGTCTGCTCCTTCGACCGCGAGCGCGAGCCTTCCGGGGTCCGGACCATGGACTGGGGGGTGGCGTTCTGCTGCCAGGACGGGGTCCCGGACGTTATCTATGACCGGGGGGCGGTCGGAAAAGAACCGATGATAAGGGTGCTTGGCGAAGATCCGGTCGTGGTAGCACGCAATATTCTTAAGCTGTCACGACGGATATGATATGCATATTTGGGGACGCGATAATGGGAATCAAACCGACCTACATTAAATCTCTGAGCGAGGAACTGCGGGAGAAATATCCAGGAAGATTTTCAGGTGATTTCGACGAGAACAAGGAGATCGTGGAAGAGCTCACCATCATCAACAGCAAACGGGTAAGGAACCGCGTGGCGGGGAGTATCACCCGCAAAATGAACCAGAAAAGACGCAGATAATCCTTTTTTGGAATATATACCAATTTTACATCAGAACCGGGAGCAGAGCGGCCGGATTTCCTGCCTTATCCGTAATCACCGTAAAATGGCCCTTTTTTCCCGGAGTACGGGCCAGTATATTTTTTATATGGTCATGTCCAATGTCAGATCGAAGCCTGGGGAGGATGGAATTTCCTAGGATAGTTTTCAGGAGTTGGTGGACCGCATGTTTGAGGGAATTTATCCGGCCATTATCACCCCGTTTCTCGATAATGCCGGGAGGGATCTGGATATCGAAGGGTTGAGATCGAATATCTCATTTATGCTCGGAGAGGGAGTGAACGGGATCGTGCCCTGCGGGTCGACCGGTGAATCCGCAACGCTCACCTTCGAGGAGCACGAGAAGGTCATCGGGGAGACGGTGGACATCGTGAACGGCAGGGTTCCGGTGCTGGCCGGGACCGGCTCGAACAACACTGCAGAGGCGGTCAGGTTCACGAAGGCGGCAAAGGATATTGGAGCAGACGGGGTGCTGGTGATCAGCCCGTACTACAACAAGCCCAACCGATCGGGTCTGGTGAAGCATTACTCGCTCCTCGCAAAGATCGATATCCCGGTCATCGTCTATAACGTACCGGGGAGAACGGGACAGAACCTTCCGCCCGACCTCGTCTGTGAACTGGCAACCGACCCCAATATCGCGGGGATCAAGGAGGCGAGCGGAAATATCTCGCAGGTATCAGAGATCATCGAGGGGACACGGGACAAGGAGTTTGTGGTACTCTCCGGGGACGATGCGCTGACCCTGCCGATGCTCGCGCTCGGGGGCAAGGGGGTCATCTCGGTAGCGGCGAACCTGGAGCCGGCCCGCATGCGTGCCATGTATGACCACTTCGTTGCCGGCGATCTTGCAAAGGCCCGCGCGGTGCACTATGAACTCTCCCCGCTCTTCCGGGCGATGTTCATCGATACAAACCCCATCCCGGTCAAGAAGGGCGTGGGGTTGCGGGGGATGGCGGCAGGACCCGTCAGGCTCCCGCTCGACGACCTCACGGACGCAAAGACAGAAGAGCTCAGGAAGGTGCTACGACAGTATGACTGATGTGGTCATCTGCGGCGCTCTCGGGAGAATGGGGAAGACCATCGGGGGGCTCGTCCACGACTCGGAGGACCTGAACCTGGTCGGGGGGATCGATATTAAAAGCGGGTCATTCTTTGACACCGATGTGATAGAATCTGCCAGTATAAACGAATTCCTGGCTGAAAGGAAGCCGGATGTACTGGTGGACTTCACCGTTGCACCGGCAGCGGTGGCGAACGTGAAGGCGGCTGCCCGCCACGGGGTGGCGATAGTGGTGGGGACCACCGGCTTTACCCCGGAGCAGAGGGAGGAGATGAGGATCGCGATCGAGGGCAACGTTCCGGCAGTCATTTCTTCCAACTTCTCGGTAGGCATGAACATCTTCTGGAGGCTGGTCAGGAATGCCGCTTCGCTCCTCAAGGACTACGACATCGAGATGATCGAGGGTCACCATCGCCACAAGAAGGACGCCCCGAGCGGTACTGCCCGTACCATCATCCAGATCATCGAGGAAGAGGCCGGTGAGCGGGAGAAGGTCTACGGCCGAGAAGGGACCACCGAGCGTAAGGGAGAGATCGGCGTCCACGTCATCCGGGCGGGTGATATCGTGGGGGAGCATGCCGTCCTCTTTGCGGCAAACCAGGAATGCATCGAGCTTTCGCACCGTGCCTTCGACCGGGCGGTCTTTGCGCATGGGGCGCTCCGGGCAGTCCGCTGGGTCGGAGGCAGAAGACCGGGGATCTACTCGATGGACGACGTCCTAGGCCTCTGAAAAGATCGTGTAAAGCTGGAAAAAACGAAACCTATTTCTCCTATTTTTTGCCAAATGTACATTCTATGCCAGCGAAAGTGGATCCAGAGAAATGCACTGGATGTGAAACATGCGTGGATATCTGCCCTTCTGCAGCCATCGAGATGAAGGACGGGAAAAAATTGGGGAAGGATCATGACGTGGCAGAGGTCGACCCTGACCTGTGCGTGGACTGCGAGACCTGCGTGGAGGAATGCCCCGCAGAAGCAATCCACATGGAATAATTAAAAAACATATCTTTTTTTACACCTCCGGGGTAGATTACACATCAATCATGATCAACGTAGGAGTACTCGGTGCCACCGGGGCAGTAGGACAGCGTTTTGTCCAGCTTCTGGCCGACCATCCCTGGTTCGACCTGAAGATCCTGACCGCTTCTGAACGGAGTGCAGGGAAACCCTATGGAAGTGTGGTGAACTGGAGACTTGATGTGCCGTTCCCTGAATCAGTGAAGGATATCAGGGTGAGTGAGACAGACCCAAAGAGCGTGAAAGACTGTGATTTCGTCTTCTCCGCACTCCCGGCAGATATCGCGGGAGAGGTGGAGACCGCGATGGCAGAGGCAGGCGTGGGGGTCTGCAGCAATGCCTCCTCGCACAGGATGGATGCGAATGTCCCGCTGGTCATCCCGGAGGTCAACCCTGACCACCTCGGTCTCATCGACCTCCAGCGGGATGCGGGCAGGGCAGGGTTCATCGTGACAAATCCGAACTGCTCCACCATCGTCCTTTCGCTCGCGCTCGCCCCGCTCCGGAAGTTCGGGTTTCGCGATGTCAGGGTGGCCACCATGCAGGCCATCTCCGGCGCCGGCTTCCAGGGGATCGCCGCGATGGAGATCTTCGACAACGTCGTCCCCTACATCGGTACTGAGGAGGAGAAGATGGAGTCCGAGACCCTCAAGATCCTGGGCAAATTCAATGGATCGGGGATCGAGCCTGCCACCTTTTCGGTGAGCGCCAGCTGCCACCGGGTCCCGGTTATCGATGGTCATCTCATGGCCATCTGGCTTGACCTCAAAAACCCGTTGGAGGAGGTCAAGGAGGCATTCCGTTCCTTCACCCCGCCGTTTTCCGGACTTCCGCTTCAGCCGGAAAAGAATAAGCGCTAATCCGGTTAAGATTGCCAGCGGGGGCAGCACATATAAGACCCAATTCAA
>JAVVFN010000012.1:0-14786 GCA_032250645.1 Methanomicrobiaceae archaeon
CCCCCCCGATGAGGGGCGCGGCACGGCAGAGCCGTAAGGGGGGGAACAAAGGATATTTATACCAAAAAGTGCATGAACCAAATTGGACAAGTCTGTCTCGCACGGGGGGCATGAAATGGTCAGGATACAAAAAGTAAAACCAGTGGTAAAACCCACCGTTCATCCAAACCGTTCCATTCGGCGAATGATGAAAAACCCGACTTTCCTCTCGATGAGGACGGGGAAGTGTCTCAATTACGTAACACTGGGGCTCGGCGCCGCCACCATGTCGATGTCGGGGATCCTCTTTGGCATCTGCTTCCGGCTCGTAGGCCTCTGATCAGCCTTTTTTATGTCCTTTTATCCGGACTGGGGCGTCCCTGTCACCAGAGCCAGACAAGCACCAGGATCACCACGGCCAGGATCCCGTCCCGAAGCCCGGTGGAGAGGAGCATCACCTCGGTCCCCACCCTCGGTCCGAAGATCCCCACGTAACTGGTCCCGTACCAGCGGATGGTCCGGGGGATCGAGGAGAGGAGGCTGCCGATAAGCAGGGTGATCAGGAGATCCTTGGTGGTGATAAGGCCCTTCGCATAGAGGGGGGCGGCGGCGCTCGCCGCGGCAAAGGAATGTGCAAAATGGGCCGCGATGATCCCGAGGCCCTCTGCAGGGACTGGCATGAAGGGGGCGATTCCCTCGACCCACGAGGAGATCAGGTCAAAGAAACCGGTTTCCATCAGCACCGCGACCACGAAGATGGTGGGGATCATCACCACCAGGATACGCTTGAGCGGGGAGATGGCACGGCGCAGCGTCTCGCGGAGGATGGCTTTCACGCCGGAGTGCCCGGGAGCGTCGTCCCCGTCCCCGTCCCCGTCTCCCTGATCCTCATCCCGGACGGGAGGGAGGAGCATGCGGGCAGCCACCATCACGATACCGGTCTTCACAAACCCCACCAGGGTGAGGATGGCAAAGTACAGCAGCCCTGCAAAGCCGAGGAGCGGGATGTAGACCGGCAGCAGCACCCGCCAGTGCATCAGGACGGAGGGAAACGAGTTGATGAGAGAGGCCAGCACCAGTTCCCTCTTCCCGATAATCCCCCGCCCCTGGTAGTCCACCAGCATCACGTTTGCGGCGGTGGGCGAGACAAAGGCCATCACGAACGCGCCGGCGCATTCATCGCGGAGGTGGGAGAAGGAGATGAGCGGCCGGGCGATTATGGCGACCCTGCCCATCACGCCGAGTGCAATGAGGAGCTCTGCGGCGAGGATCCCGAGGACGATGCCGGGGACGCTCTGGAAGAGGAGGTCGGCTGAGGTTTCGGCGGCTGATGCAAGCATCGCAGGATCCATTCGTTCCGTCGCCCGCCATACTCCGGGGAGCGGTGCCTAGAGGACTCCCCCGATCCCGAACGCCCGCGTTACCCGTGCACGGATCTGCTCCTTCGGGTAGGCCCCGATGATCCGGTCCACCATCTGGCCGTGCGCAAAAAGCATCAGGGTCGGAATGGCCGAGATCCCGAAGTTCCGGGTGAGCATGGGGTTTTCATCCGTATTGCACTTCCCCACCATGATATGACCCGAAAACTCGGTCGCCAGCTCCTCGACTGCAGGACTTACCATCCTGCACGGGCCGCACCATTCGGCCCAGAAATCGATAAGGACCCGCGGGTTCTCATCCAGGACGCGGGTGAAATTGTGGTCGGTGATCTCCTCCACTCCCCCCTGCTTCGGGCGCATCTGCCGTTCGAGTTCCCTGAGCCGATCCTGCCGGATCCGTGCAAGTTCGTCTTCGTCTCCCTGCATACCCATTGATAGGTCCCTCAAGAGATATGTGATTCCCCCACTACGGGTAGATCGGGCAGAATTATGCCATGATCAGCGATGAAAAGGTATATCTGATCAGGCTGCGTTATTATAAGATGCACCGCAAAGCGAGGTGGGGTAGTCAGGAAATCCCGACGGGCTCATAACCCGTAGACCGATGGTTCAAATCCATCCCTCGCTACTGTTTTCGACATCTCAACGCATTTACCCATGCTGAGAGTAAACGAGCACTGCAAGATATTCTCTCTCATAAAGAAGAGATCAGCGACGACCTCATGGACGAGGCCGAAAAGATGCTCGGACAATGCCGTTCATCCTGCCCATCCTGCGGGAGCGGCCGGGAATATTTCGTACCTTTCCCCATTGCAAACTTCCTGGTCGGCCGGCCCGAAGACCGCAGAACTCATTGCCATTGCGGCCGCTGCCGGCGCGGGTGAGAGATGCCTGCTTGAACATCCAATTAAAGGCTGCACAGAAAGAGGGAGCGAGCAGGGAGGAGATCTACGATACCATCCTGATCGCGTGCCTCATCGGGAAGATGAGAAGATCTCCCTTCCACAAAACCGGAAGGGCTATTCTTCTTCCTCAAAGCGCCCGAGGTTCGTCTGGAAGGTGCCGTCGAGGAAGGTCACGTGACGGGGGGAACACTTCTCCCCGGGGACAAAGACCGGGTAGATCCCGGTCAGGCACCCTGTGCAGAGATCCTCGTCATTGATTCCGATGGCGTCAAGCAGGGCCTGCAAGGAGACGTGGTGGAGAGAGGTGGCACCGATGCTCTTGCAGACGGTTTCATTCTCCTTGTCGCTCGCGATGAGTTCCTCCCTTGTGGGCATGTCAACCCCCAGATAGCAGGGCGTCTTGATAGGGGGCGAGCCGATGCGCACGTGCACCTCCCGGGCGCCGGCTTCCCTGATGATGTTGATGATCCGGCGCGAAGTGGTGCCCCGGACAATGCTGTCGTCCACGAGGACGATCGACCGGTCGCGGATGTGATCCCTGACCGGATTGAGCTTCATCCGCACCGCGCTCTCCCGGCTCTCCTGAGTGGGCATGATGAACGTCCTGCCGATATAGCGGTTCTTCATCAGGCCCTCCCGATACGGCATCCCGGACGCCTCCGAGTAGCCGATGGCGTGGGCAATCCCGGAATCGGGAACAGGAGAGACGAGATCGGCGGCGACCGGGGCCTCGGAATAAAGGTAATGGCCGATCCGGCGCCGGACGCCGTAGACCTGTTTCCCGTCGATGACCGAATCCGCACGGGCAAAATAGACATATTCAAAGATGCAGTGGGCACACCGGTCTGCGGCAGCCACCCGGGTGCACTCGATCCCCTTCTCGTCGACCCGGATCAGCTCCCCGGGGTGGACGTCCCTGATGAAGGTCCCCCCGAGACTGTCGATCGCGACGCTCTCGGAAGCGATGATGAAACCCTCTTCGGTCCGCCCGAAACAGAGGGGCCTGTTACCGAGAGGGTCACGGAAGCCGTAGAGCACCCCGTCCACCATCATGACCACCGAAAAGGAGCCCGAGAGGCGGCGCATGCAGAGCAGTACCGCGTCAAGGATGCTTCCCGACCGCCGGAGCTCGTCGGCGATGATGTTGCCGATGATCTCGGTATCGGTGGTGGTGCAGAAGATCTGGCCGCGCTCCTCGTAACTCCGTCTCAAGTCTTCGGTGTTCACCAGGTTCCCGTTATGGGCGATGGCGATCTGCCGGTCCTGGAAGGTAAAATTGAAGGGCTGGATATTCTCCGGGATCTTCTCGCCGGTGGTAGGATAGCGCACGTGCCCCACGCCGCAGGTCCCGCCGAGCTCTCTGAGCACCGTCTCATTAAAGACCTCCGCGACGAGCCCCTTGCCCTTATACTTGTGAATGATCCCCCCCTCATATGTGGAGATGCCCGCACTCTCCTGCCCGCGGTGCTGGAGTGCGAACAGCGCATAATAAAGGGGGAAAGATACACCGCCAGCATTCACGATGCCAACGATACCACACATAAGATGAACCTTAGTGCGTTGGAATTTTTGGTCTTTTCGATATCCAGTTGTAGCTTCTCATTCGCCTGCTCCTGCCAAAACCGCAGAACGAGCAGACCTTGTGCCTTGCATGGAAGGAGACCTTCCCGCAGCGTCTGCAGGTAATATGGGTCTTCTTCTGACGTTTTCCCATTGAAGGAGTTCCCTTTGACATTCGCCATCACCTCTGATTTATTCCACTGACGGGGAGATGTAGATCACATTGTCCCCGCGAATAATGAGTGTCCCGTACTTCTCCGTCTTTCCTTCGATCTCTTCTTCTGCCTTGTCCAGGACAAGGTTCATGTGGACATCGTAGCCCTGCAGTATCCCCCGAATTTCACGGCCGCCTTTCAGGCATACAATGACCGGCTGGCGGTTGAGAGCCTGGTCCAAAATTTCAAGCGGTCTCTTGGTCATAGAATTTTCCCAGTAAATAATTCAAATGAAAGGTACTATAAATCAGCCAGATACCTACATAAAGGTAGCGAGAGTGACCCCGCAGGAAAACCTCTTCTCGCATCCGGATCATAGGGGGATCAGGAATCGGGATGGCAGAGATCACGGTCAGAAAACGCCACACCATACGTAAATCAGAGGCTGCGAGTCTCTTTCAGCGGCTTTCCGCTGAGATCGGGGAGAGTGCAGCCCTCTTTACTTCCGGGACCGTGGAGCGAGTGGAGATCGACTCCCCGTTCACGGTCTATCTGGTCGATAAAAAACCCCATATCTTCGAGCTTGGCGATATTGTCTTTCCCACGCTGCGCGGAGCGGTGGAACGGCCCTTTCCAGAGCGCAGAATCGTGGTCGATGCAGGGGCTATCCCGTTCATGGCCAAGGGGGCTGACGTGATGCGGCCCGGCATCGTCTCACTCACGAATGATGTGAGGAAGGATCACCCGGTCCAGATCGTGGACGAACGGCACGGAAAACCCCTTGCCATCGGTATTGCACTGAAGGACGGGGCTGCGATCATGGAGGAGTCCCGCGGAAAGTTCGTCCGCACGATCCACCATGTCGGTGACACACTCTGGGGGCTCTCCATATAACGGCATCTTTGAAAAGATACAATTAAATAAAATTCATTCTACACCTTTTTTCATGGCTAAAAAATTTCTTGACACCCTCCTTGGTAAGTCTGGCCCGGCTACCGATACAGAATATATCGAACTTGACCTTGCGGCCTACGAGGGGGAGGCCGGCGAGGAACCCGCCTCCATGTACGTGAAGATTGCGTCCATCAATGACCTCAAGGACACCCCCCGCGTCAAGGACGAGATCTACAACGGCAACATGGTGATCATCGACGTCTCCAGGCTCAAGATGGACAAGATCACCTACGAGAGGGTCTTAAAAGATCTCCGCGACGTGGCAAAGGACGTGAACGGGGATATCGTGGGCCTCGGAGACCAGAAGTATGTAATTGTCACACCGATGTCCGTGAAGATCGCACGGGAGAAAATCGGTGGGGGCATGTAGTGCGACGTGTGATTCCAGGATCCTGCCCCGTCTGCCAAAGCCCGATTGAATTTGTATATACCACAGAAACAATCCCCTATTTTTTCGATATCCTGCTCACCAGCGCCCGTTGCGACTGCGGGTACCGGTACACTGACACCATGATCCTGGGGGAGGGGGAGCCTGTCCGCTGGACACTCCGGGTGGAAGATGAAAAAGATCTGGCCGCCCGGGTGGTCCGGAGCTCCACAGGGACCGTGATCGTCCCTGAACTCGGGGTCAGGATCGACCCGGGCGCTGCATGCGAGGCGTTCATCACCAATGTGGAGGGGGTGCTCCTCCGTATCGCCCGGGTGGTCGACGGCGTCCTCACATGGGCCGGGGGGGACGAGCGACGGGAGGCCCTCCGCGTGAAGGCTGCTCTCGGGGAGGCCATGGAAGGGAGCCGTCCCTTCACCCTCGTGGTGGAGGACGAGGACGGCAACAGTGCCATCCTGAGTCCGAAGGCAGAAAAAGGGCCTCTTATTGTGAGCGAGGAGCCGTAGCGCCTTCCCCCGCCTCCGCTATCTATTTATAAGATCGCGGTGAGATACACGGGACGTAAGGTGAGAAATCATGCCCTACAGGTGGACAAAGAAAGTCGATGCCGATGAGGCGGTGGTCGTGATCATGAACTCCCTCGATGAGAAGGGGGCGATCCCGGACTGGCTGAGAAGGACCGTGCAGCAGGCGATCTGGGACTCGGATCCTGCAATCACGCGGTATTTCTTTGAAGAACTGAAAAAATACGCACCAACCGCCCTCAAATACTTTGAGGAGCGGGGGATGGGAGCCGATTAAGGCTCCTGAACCTCTTTTCAGACGATCTCGATCCCCTCGACCCAGACGCCCGGACCGTCGATCACTTCGCCGACCACCCGGGCATCAGGGACGAGGGAGAGCACTTTTTTGAGGCTTGCCTCAGGGACGATGTAGACGTACCCCATCCCCATGTTGAAGGTGCGGTACAGCTCGACAAACTCGATCCCTCCTGCCTCCTCGATCCATGAGAAGACCGGCTGGGGCCGGAGCGGGGTATGAATGAGGAACCCCACCCCTTCTTTCAGCCTCCGGAGGTTGCGCACCCCTCCGCCGGTGATATGGCACATCCCGTGGACCCGGGCCGACGCCGCCACCTCCAGTGCCTCGGTATAGATCCGGGTCGGGGTGAGAAGCTCCTCCCCGAGCGTTCTTCCCCCCGGCATCATCTCTCCGAGATCCCCGTGCAGGTCCAAGATCCGGCGGACCAGCGAGAAGCCGTTACTGTGGACGCCGCTCGAAGGGACCCCGACCAGAAAGTCCCCGGGGGCGATTGCCTCGCCGGTCACGATCCGGTCTCTCTCCTGCATGCCAAGGCAGGTTCCTGCAAGATCGAGGCCGGACACCAGCCCCTTCAGGGTCGCGGTCTCCCCGCCGACGATACTGATATTCGCGATCTCCGCTCCCCGGTTGAGCCCCTCCCCGATCTCTGCCATCTTTTCCGGCGAGAGGGCGTCGGTGGCGATGTAGTCCACGAAGGCGACCGGTTCGATATTCATCACGTAGAGGTCGTTGACGTTCATCGCGATGCAGTCGATCCCCACGGTCCGCCAGTTCCGCATCGCGTCCGCGATCAGCATCTTCGTGCCCACGCCGTCCACGGCAAGGGCAAGCACCCTGCTGCCGAGCTCGATGAGTCCGGCAAAATGCCCCACGCCGCCCACCATGGCGCCGGGACCCTTCCGGCGATAGGTGAGCCGGTCGACGAGGGCACGGATTGCGGCGGATTCAAGGTCGATGTCGACGCCTGCCTCCCGGTAGGTGTGCCTACTCATCTGCTTCCTCCGAGAGCCGGAACTCGTCATGGAGCACCCGGAGCGCTTCCGGCCCATCCTCCCGTTTCACCACGAACGAGATGTTCACCTCCGAGGAACCCTGGGAGATCATCATCACGTTCACGCCCGCTTTTCCAAGGGCGGTGAAGATCTTGCCCCCGGTCCCCGGGGTCCCGGCCATCCCCGAGCCCACCACGGCGACCGCGATCACGTCGCGGTTATAGGAGACGTCCCGGATGATCCCGGACTTCCTGATCGGCTCGAGCGCCTCGAGGGCGAGGGTGCGGTGGTCATCGTCCACGATCAGGGAGATGTTGGCCTCAGAAGAGCCCTGCGAGATCATCATCACGTTCACGTCGCGGTCGGCAAGGGCCGAGAATATCGCCTTTGCCACCCCCGGCCGCCCGATCATCTGGGTCCCGCCGATGTTGATCAGGGAGACCTTCTCGATATAGGAGATCGCCTTGACCACCCGGGGAGAGCGGTTCTCGTGCTGCAGCACGCAGGAGCCCGGCAGGGAGGGGTTGAAGGTGTTCTTAACCCGGACCAGGATCCCCTTCTGGAGCGCCGGCTCGATGGAACGCGGGTGGAGCACCTTTGCGCCAAAATACGAGAGCTCCATCGCCTCCAGGTACGAGATGCTGGGGATGACCCGGGCGTCAGGGACGATGCGGGGGTCGGAGGTGAGCACCCCGTCCACATCGGTCCAGATCCAGATCTCATCCGCACCGATGGCGGCACCGATGACAGATGCAGAGTAGTCTGACCCGCTCCTCCCGAGGGTGGTCACGATCCCGTCCTGGGTACAGCCCATGAAGCCCATGATCACCGGTACAGAAGAAGAGAGGAGAGGGGTGATCCTGCTCTTGATATGGGTCTCGCTCTCGGGGAGTGCATAGGCCGAGCCGTGCTGGCTGCTGGTGACGATTCCTGCCTCGCAGCCGTCCAGGGAGAGCGAGGGGATCCCTTTCTGGCGGAGGGCCGCAGAGAGGATGGGGGCGGAGAACCGCTCGCCGAAGGAGATGAGGTAATCTCTTGACCGTGGGGTGAGCTCACGGAGGGTGTGGACGGCCCGGAGGATGTTGGCGAGGTTTTCGAGCCGCTCGTCGATGGCCTCCATCACCTCTCCGGCATAATCTTTTGCCACCTTCTCTGCCACTTTCTGGTTCCGGGCCCGCAGCGACTGGATGCAGGTGTCGATGGGGGAGGTGTCCCTCGACTCCACCACCTCGGTGGCCACGGCGATGAGCTGGTCGGTGATCCCAGACATGGCCGAGACTACCACGCAGAGCTCATTTCCTGCCCGATGATAGTGATCCAGGATCTCCACCACCCGGGAGATGCATTTTTCATCGGCAACTGAAGTGCCGCCAAATTTCATTAAAAGCCTCATTTCTGGCCCACTCTACCCGTATCTATGTATTTATGTAAGTACACTGTCAAATGATATTAAGATGCACGCAGACCATGTGGTGGACACGCATGTCCTCGTCATCGGGAGCGGAGGCGCGGGAGTCCGGGCTGCGCTCGAAGCGTCCCGGTACGGGGACGTGGTGCTGATCTCAAAGACCCTCACGGGGAAAGGGGGGTGCACCACCATGGCGGAAGGCGGCTACAATGCCGTGCTCCGAACGCAGGACTCGGCCAGGGGCCATGTGGAGGACACCCTCCGGGGAGGGGCGTTCCTCAATGACCCGGCTCTCGTCGAGGTCCTCGTGGACGAGGCCCCGGGCCGCATGGCAGACCTGATCCGGTGGGGGGCGGTCTTTGATGTTACCATAGATTGCGAGATCGCCCAGCGTCCGTTCGGGGGGCAGCGGTTCCCGCGTACCTGCTATGCCGGGGACCGCACCGGGCACGAGATGATGATGACACTGGTCGAGCAGCTCCGCGCAAGTGACACCCTCGTCCTGCAGGAGGTGGGCGTGATCGCGCTTGCCAGGGACGGCGAGAGGGTGTGCGGGGCGATCGGGCTCGACCGGAAGGGCGAGCTCTCTCTGGTGAGGGCAGATGCGACCGTGCTCGCCACCGGGGGAGGGACGCAGGTCTACGATATCTCCACAAACTCTGCGTCAGGGACCGGGGACGGTTTTGCCCTCGGGTACCGGGCGGGGGCACGGCTCATCGACATGGAGATGGTCCAGTTCCACCCTACCGGAGCGGTCTATCCCCATGATGCACGCGGACGGCTCATCACCGAGGCGGTGCGGGGGGAGGGAGGTCTCCTGAAAAACCGCCTCGGCGAGCGTTTCATGGAAAAGTACGACCCGGAGAGGATGGAACTCTCCACCCGCGACGTGGTCGCCCGTTCGATTGCGACCGAGATCATGGAAGGGAGGGGAACGGCACACGGCGGCGTCTTTCTGGACGTGACCCACCTTTCGGCATCCACCATCGAGGAGCGGCTCCCCATCATGCTGGAGCAGTTCCTCGAGTTTGGAGTCGATATAAGGGAAGAGCCGATGGAGGTCGCCCCCACCGCCCACCACATCATGGGCGGCCTTGCGATCACGCCTGATGGCGCTACCACCGTGCCGGGGCTCTTTGCCTGCGGAGAGGTGACCGGCGGGGTGCACGGGGCGAACCGACTGGGAGGGAACGCCCTTGCCGATACCCAGGTCTTCGGGAAGCGTGCCGGCGAAGCGGCCGGGAAGGCTCCCCGGAGGGCGGGAAGGATCGATCCCTCCCAGATCGTGGCCGAGGAGCTTCGGCTCTGCAGCTTCAGTGAGGGGGAACTTGCCCCGCCCCGGATGGTGAGCGAACTGAAAGGTGCGATGTGGGTGGGGGCCGGGATCTTCCGGACCGGGGAGGGTCTTTCAAAGGCCGAAGAGGCCGTGACACGGCTCTCCGCCATCAGGCCCTTTGCGGCCGGGCCAGGAAACCTCCTTGAGTGCTGCACGGCGGAGAACATGCTCCTCCTCTCCCGCCTCATCATCCGCGGCGCGATCCTCAGGAGAGAATCCCGCGGGGCCCATGTCAGGACCGATATCAGCCAGAACTGGACCCCGGAGACCTCGCCCTTCGGCCACACGTGGCAGTCGACCGCAGGAGAGGGGATCGAGAGCGGGGAGGGGGCGGCATGAGCAGAAAGACCCTCACCGTGAAGGTGCAGCGATTTAGTCCCGAGAAGGATGCAGAGCCGCACCTTGAGACCTATACGGTCGAGGTGAACGAGGGGGCGAGGGTGCTCCATGTCCTCCACGCGATCCACGACCAGATCGATCCCTCCCTCATGTACCGCTACTGCTGCGGATCGGGGCAGTGCGGCTCCTGCGCAGTCCGGGTGAACGGCGAGCCCGAGCTTGCCTGCATGAAGGAGGCCGAGGACGGCATGGTGATCGAGCCCCTGCGACTCCCGATCATCGGGGACCTCTGCGTGGACCTCGCACCGGTGCTCGAGAAGATGGCCCAGATCGTCCCGCCCGGGGATTCCAAGGTCCCCACAAAAGAGGAGATCGAGGCCATTAAACCGCTCCGGGACTGTATCGAGTGCCTCGCCTGCGTCTCCGAGTGCCCGGCGATGGAGGTCGCTGAGTTTGCCGGGCCGGCGGCGATGCGGCAGGAGATGAGGATAGCCCTTGACCCGAGGGATACGGAGGCGAGCACGCGGATCGCGACCGCGGTCGAGGAGGGGCTTTTCGCCTGCACTACCTGCCAGAAGTGCTGGAAGGTCTGCCCGAAGGAGATCCAGATCCCGGGGAAGGCCATCGAGAAGCTCCGCGAGATCGCAAATCGGGAGGGGTTCACCCTTCCCCGCCACCAGGAGGTGGCAGAACTCGTGAAGAGGACAGGCCGGAGCGTGACCCGCACAGAGCCCACCTTCCTCGAGCAGGTGCCGGAGGTGATCGAGCCGGACGGGCAGGTCCGGGGCGAGGTCGGGTTCTTCGTGGGCTGCATGTACAATGGCCGGGTGCCCCAGAACGCGCTCGACATGATCGAGGTGATGAAGCGGAACGGCATCCGGGTGATCGTCCCGCACGACCAGGTCTGCTGCGGCTCACCCCTCATCCGGACCGGGCAGACGTCATTTCTGGAGGAACTCCGGAGGAGGAATATCGAGGCATTTGCAACGCGCGGTATCAGGACGGTGATGACGATGTGCGCCGGGTGCGGGTCGACCCTCAAGAACGACTATGACACCCCCTTCGAGGTCAAGGACGTGACCGAGGTGCTCACCGAGTACGGGATCGAGCCTCCGGCAAAGCTTGACCTTGTCGCAACCTACCACGACCCCTGCCACCTCCTCCGCGGGCAGGGGATCAGCGAACAGCCCCGCGAGCTCCTCCGGGGGGTGGTGGAGCACTTCGTGGAGATGCCGTCCAAGTGCTGCGGGGCGGGCGGGGGCGTCCGGTCAGGGCTCCCCGAGGAGGCAAAGGCGTTTGCGAAGATGCGGGAGGAGGAGATCGAGAAGACCGGCGCAGATATCGTGGTCTCGGTCTGCCCCTTCTGCGAGTTCCATATCAGCGAGAGCACCGATCGGCCGGTGAAGAACATCTGCTCGGTGCTGCTCATGGGCTACCGCGAAAAGGACAGAAAGAGCAGGGAGTCAGGAGAGAAGAAGAATAAAGAGTGAGGTTCCACTTCCTCTCCGGCCACCACTCTTTGCTACATTCTTTCCTGACCCGATGCGATTTTTTTTAAATTTCCGTAGTTCTATGTGATTCATTGAGGACATCCGGGATATCAGGGAGATTTCCTGTAAAAATCCGGGTTCATTGCCTCTCGGACGTCCTCCCCTGCGTTGAGGGGATCCCTCTCGTCCCGTCTTCACACGTGAGGAGTGAAGAAAAGTGCGGGGCGGGGATTTGGCGGGCACCAGACATCGGGTTCACCGATGTCCAAGATCTCCGAGCGCTCTTCGCGTTCGGGTGCACTGAAAAGGACTTCTTCTGCGGTGTAGTTCGTGATTTGTGGTCTGACCGCGTGTGCCATTGATTTTTATTCCTTACAGGAAATGTTGTTCCCTCCTCTTTGATATACTTCTTGGTTTGGGCAGCGTGGACCTGAAAAATAGGTTTGAGTTTTACGCGGGAAGCATCACTGCTCGTCCGCGCCTCTCAAGTCCCCATTAATTCTGTTCATCGGGAAGGTAGAGGGGGCAGAACCAGCCCTTTTCGCAACCTTCAGCACAATAGAGCAGCCATTCCTCTTCATAGGGGCACCAGAACTCCGCATGCCCGGTATCTAACAGCTCGGTATCGCGCCTCGGTCCTGATAGCCGCATCAGGATCTCGTATGCGACCACCTCATTCCCGGTCAGTATTCCCATCCTTTTCCACCTCTTTTAAGGGCAGAAGGTACCTTCTTTCCTATATTATATAAATATTGTTGAGAAGGTGCCGGTGAGTGTGACGGATCTTTTCATATTTTTATTTTTATATTTTTCATACCGCAACTTATAAATAGGAAGAGCGCAACTCACTATTTACCGAGGGGAGGGGAAAGATTGATCCTCGGTAATATCATATTCGCACGAGAAAAATCCATTGCAATGTCCTTAGAGCCGTACTAACCTCATAAGGTGGTACGAGGGGAAAACAAGCAATCCTTTTCCCCTCAATTTCCATATTATCCCCTGGGAGCGGACGGTATCTGTTTTTGAGCGCATTCTGGAAATATTCAAATACCATATGTTTCAACATCCCTGCATGAACCGTACTGTTCTTTCTCTTGCCGCAACCCTCCTGGCACTCGCGCTGCTCGTCGGGTTCCGGGACCTGCCCCAGCCCGCACTTATCCACGCCCATGGGAGCGAGATCAAATACAAATACACCATCATCCCCGCGATCGCGTGCCGCCTGCCGCCCGCGGCAGCAGAGGCCAATTGCAAGGAACCCGAAGGGGGAACACCTCGCGCCTGACATTGCCGTACACGCCCTCGGAGACACCCTGGAGTGGGGTGTTGACCGCATCGATGCCGAGGTGGTCTGGGGCGGCTCTGAGGGTGCGAGAGATGTGGTGAGCGGTGAGCCTGCAGTGTCGGGGTGACGGTGCTCGATACCGGGATCGATTACCATCATCCGGATCTTGCAGACAGGTATAGAGGCGGGGGGATTTCGTGAACAATGATGACGACCCGATGGATGACAATGGGCACGGCACCCATTGTGCCGGCATCATCGCCGCCTCGGACGATGGAGGAGGAGTGATTGGTACCGCTCCTGAAGTAAACATACTTGCCTACAAGGTGCTAGACGGCACCGGAAGCAGCTCCTACAGTGACGTGATCGCAGCTATCCAAAAGGCAGTGGACGATGGTGCCGAGATCCTCTCCATGAGCCTTGGCTCTAACCCGAAAGCAGGAGATCCGGCAGGCCTGGAAGAGGCCTGTAATAATGCGTACGATGCGGGAATGCTCCTCGTTGCTGCCGCTGGGAACGACGGCACCTGGCTTGGGAGAGGAGACAATGTCTATTATCCGGCACGGTACGACTCGGTGATTGCCGTCGCGGCAACCACCTCCTCGGATGTCCCGGCGTTCTTCTCAGGGACAGGGCCGGCCGTGGAGCTCGCGGCACCGGGAGATCACATCCTCTCCACATATCCTGGTGGATATGCGACCATGAGCGGGACCTCCATGGCCTGCCCGCATGTCAGCGGGACCGCCGCGCTGGTGAAGTCCGCAAACGGTTCGCTTTCAAATAGTGAGATTCGGGAGATTTTGCAGCAGAGTGCACTTGAGCTGGGAAAAACCGGAAGGGATGCCCTGTACGGGTATGGACTCGTGCAGGCCGATGCAGCGGTGGAGAAGGCAGGAGGGAGTGAAAACCCTCCGGGAGGATCAGACCCTGAACCAGAGTTCCATATCGGAGACCTGGACGGGTATGCAACCGCGAGAGGAGTCAAATGGCAGGCGGTTGTCACGGTGACCGCACATGATAGTTCGGAACGGGGACTTTCCGGGGCCCAGGTGACGGGAATATGGGATATTGGCAAGACCGTGTCAGGAATGACCGGGAGTGACGGAACGGTCGAATTCAGTTCAGGCCAGATGAAGACTGGAGAATCTGTTACATTCACGGTAACAGGTGCGTCCCATGACGTTTACACATACAATACCACGGCAAATGACGTGGCCACCACCATCACCATCTCCACCCTGAATCCTTTTTTAAACCTTCCGATCGGATTTCGCACCGTTTTTATGCCCTCCCCACCCATCCTGTAGGAGACGCATTCCCACTCGCGCATTCGGCAGCTCTTCAGTGATTTCTCGAATTTAACGCGTCATCCGGCGAATTTCTGTCACGGAGGGTAATTGTCACCGGGATCCTATTTGATATTTTATAGTGTTAATTGCTGTAGATATAGTCTGTTGTTAATCGATAAGCAATATGCTTAAATACTTTTCTGTGATATCAGTGATCATGTGCAGACGGTTCAGTATCCTGATAGCGATCCTTCTCCTCCTGCTGCTGGTCGCGGCGCCGGCAGCAGCGGTATCGCATAAGATGAATGTCATCGTCGGGTTTGCAGAGAGGCCGGACCCGGCGCTCATCCACGCATACGGCGGGAACATAAAACATGAATACCGTATCATCCCCGCCATCGCGTGCACGCTCCCCGAACCTGCGGTGGAAGCGCTGAAAAAGAACGGCAGGATCCAGTACATCGAATCCGATGCAGAGGCATTCGCAGTCGGTGAGATGATG
>JAVVFN010000130.1:0-4332 GCA_032250645.1 Methanomicrobiaceae archaeon
ATCCATCAAGGAGGACGTGCGATGGCTCGGTTTCGATTGGGCCGATCGGGAGTATTACGCCTCAGACTACTTCGACCAGCTTTATGAGTGGGCCGTCCGGCTCATTGAAAAGGGCAGGGCCTATGTGTGCGACCTGAGCCCTGAAGAGATCCCGCTGGACTTCCACCCGTTCTTTCGCGACCTGATCCTCTGGGTCAATAGCACCGTTCACTTTCTCGAGAAAACCGCCTTCTACGACGGTTTTTATAAGGCCTTCGGGTTCGGGGCATATCCCTGTATCTACTGTGAACACCAGCACTGCGTGGCAGAGGAACAGGAGGGGGTCGTGGACGAGAGCATTCGCAGGTTGTGCAGGCATCCTGATCGGGTCCGTCCTTCGATGGAAGCGGCCGGAATGGACGTCTTTGCAACCGCCCAGAACTGTGGCTGGCACCTCTCCACAATCCCGTGCAAGGATATGGAATATGGCAAGATCGTGCACGGAAAGATCACCTCCATCGGGCTCGTGCTCCTGGAGTAAGTACTTCTTCAGTGGGATCCAATAGCTGGGTGAGAAGATGGCTGAAGAGAAAGAGGGATATTCCCTGGTGACGTGCTCCCATTGTGGGGGTCTCGGGTGCACGTATTGCGATGGAACGGGAAAGGTCTATGTCCGGAATCCTCCAGAGAAGTGCCGACATTGTGGAGGGGACTGCTGTATTTATTGCGGATTTACAGGATGGGAGGGGGTCCGGGGAAAATATGACTAGAAACCCCGGATTACCCCTGTTCATTTCCTGACCAATGCTGCCTTTTTTTGGCTGCATGCCAGATTATCACACAGACTCCACAGGCAAACAGAATAATTAGGATCGCGATGATACCCAGCACGATATCGGTTTTTAAGAGCAAGATGACTGTATCGCTGGCCAGCGCAATGGCCGTGCAGCTGATCCCTGCTCCGATGGCGATGCATGCGATCACGTGCACCGGCCTCATCCCCATCATTCTGCCGAGAATGGCGGCACTGATGCCTCCGGAACTCTCGAAAGGCACCATGACAAAGAGGATGAGGCCAATAAAATACAATCGTTCGAGCCAGGGACGTGCATCGAAGAAAGCTCTTCCTCCCTTCATGGTCCGTGCGATCCAGGGGCCGAGATAGGGGATCCTGCAGGAAAAGTAAAAGTTCCATGTAACGAAGAGGCCTCCCAGCAGGTCGAGAACTGTCATGGTGAGGGCCATCAGCCACCAGGGAATTCCGAGCCCTATCCCCATGGGAATCACCGATTCCTTGCCGAGGGGTGGGATCATATAGAGGAATATGAGCCCCATCATGGTGTATAGGCCTTGCCGGGGGAGGAGAAGAGACAGGAAGAGGAGCAGGATACCTGCGAGCAGGAGCGGGAGAGCTGCCTTTAACACCCCTTCAAACTGATCTTTTCTCTCTCCATTGTTCATGGTCTCTCAGCATCCTTCAAGGATCTTCCAGATACGGTTTCTCGCGATGATGAACCAGAATCGTTTCAGTTCGTGTTCGGCATCTTTCCAGTGCGGATAATATCTCTCCACGACCGCCCAGAACGCAGGGGAGTGGTTCGCCTCTTTCAGGTGCGCAAGCTCGTGCACAATGACATATTCCCTGACATTTAAAGGGAGGGCGATGATTCTCAGGTTGAGGCTCAGGGTTCCCCGGAGAGAGCAGCTCGCCCATCTGGAACGCTGTCTCCGGATCTGGATCCCGCGGCATCGCAATCCCATCACCCCTGAATGGTGCAATACAAGGCTCTCTGCATTCTCGTGGAGACGCTGTCTCAGCATCCGGAAGAGATCGGTTGGCGAGACGTACGTGGCCACCTTCGCATCGTCGTCAAGGGAGGGGATGCAACCGGAGGAGAGATCGTAGTAACTGCCATCAAGGAGGAGGCGATCACGCTGGTGTTCATGGCCCCGGCAATACATCTCAAGGCGGTTTTTCCTTTTTTTAATCCACTCCCGGTTTTTTTCGAGGAAATCTGTGATGTCTTCACCGGGCGGCGCGGTGACCTGCACCTGCCCATCGGGGAGAAGCCGGAGGCTCATCCGGTTTCCAGGCCTGCGACGCACGATCATATCCTGCTCGCATGATCCTTCCATCACAGCACCTCCCCCCTGCCGAGGAATTCCCGGGACGCAAGGCGTAGGGAGTGTGTGTACCTGCCCAAAAATGATCCGCAGAGAGAGGTGATGACCACCATTGCGGCTATGGTGCTTGCTACCAGCGGTGACCCGTATATCAGTGCAAGGGCGATGGAAAATTCACCCCTCGCAGAGGTTGCGGTCCAGATCTCGATACCGGAGACCGGAGAGTGATGGAGGAGCTGTCCAATGACTATCCCTGAGATGAATTTGCTCGCGAGGGCGACCACTCCAAGTGCAAGGAGCGGCAGGAGCGCGATCCCTCCGCCAAAATCCACTGAAATACCGAAGAATACAAAAAATACTACCAGAAATACCTCACGGAACGGGCGGGCCTGCCTCTCCAGTGATTCAGGAACGGTGGTGGAGAGTGCAGATCCCAGAACAATCACGATGAGGGTTTCGGGGATACCGAGGAGATCTGCGATGAATATGGCTCCAAGAACGAGGGTGAAGACAAAGAGGGTCGGCACTTCGTCGTCTCTCCGCAGGATCGCGGTAATAACGGGGCGTCCCGCGAGAGAAATGGCAAAAATTCCCAACACTGCAAAGACGATGGTGAAGATCATGGTGAGCAGCGCGGGCCCGTGGGTGGAGAGCAGGAGGAGAATGCCCACGAAGACGATATCCTCGAAGACCATCAGCCAGACGATGGTCTCTGATTCCGAGAGTATCAATCGTTTATTCTGGATCAGGGAAGCGACCGCCATTGCTGAACTGCTGATATAAAAAGCAGATGCAATGACCGCAGATTCAAAGAGCGAAAATCCGAGGAGGATTCCCGCGGTAAACCCGATGAGGATATTTACCCCAAGATCGATCGCACCTGCAAGGAAGAAAGAGACGTCCCTGATCTGGGTTTCATATGGCCGGATCTCAAGCCCCATCGTAAAGAGGAGAAAGAGCAGGCCCAGCCGCGTGAGAAAATCCGAGATCGCATCTGGTATAATTATGCCAAGGCCGCTCGCGCCGAGAATGAGGCCTCCGAGAATATAGAAGGGGATGGGAGGATACCCCCTGATCCGTGTGATCACAAGTATCAGCAAACAGACGATGACTGCAACCGCGATGCCCTGCATCAGACACCCAGTATTTCCTTCTCGAACTGCTTGAGCTGGATGGATTCTCCGATCACCACCACGGAATCTCCTTCGTTGAATTCGAACCAGGGGGGAGGGTTGATGACGTTGGTCTCACCCCGCGATACCGCGATGATCGTGGCACCCGACCTCTTTCGAACCTGGAGATCGGCAATGCATTTTCCTGCCAGTTCTTTCCCGATCAGATAGGTATGGACACTGATCCTTAAATCTGAAAGCGCGGAGAAGGCAATCTGCACACCTTCCTTCTCGGACTCGATGATGGCTCCCGAGAGCACGCTGCCGAGCCTTCGGGACTCGTTAAGAGAGAGTTCTATCGCAGAGCTCTCCGAATGGCCTTTGGGGAGCGTATAGAGCTGGATCGTCCCGTCCTTCATGTAGATGATGGCGACCGTATCCCCCGCGGAAGTCTCCAGCTGGTATTTTGTGCCAATTCCCGGAAGATCGAGAGACCGAAAGTCCATGTACCCGGATAGGAAGGATTTATGATAAACATGGTGATGCGATCTCACAGGCATATGATTTTTTGCGATCCAATCACCAGATCTTCGGGGAGATCATGAAACTGCCAGAGGAGAAAACCCTGAAAATCTCGGAGATTGCTTCGATTGCCGGAATAAAGGAGGATGACGCCCGTGCCCTGGCAAAGACCTACGAAGCCCTCATCCCCTCACGGAATATTGGACGCGTCCGTCTCTACCCCCTTCAGGCAGCAGGGATACTGGGAGAGATTTCAGAGCTCTCGGCACACGGATTTTCCCCTGAGGAGATTGCTTTTCGTGTCGGGAAGGGGAAAACAGGAGTCCGGGCTGCCCAGAAGAGTTATCCCAGAAAAAAGGGAGATTCTGTCCCTGATATTGTCGACCAGAGGCACATTGAACCAGAACCACCACGTCTTTCTGCGGTACTTCCTGAACGTGAACTGACAGGTCTCCGGGAGACCGATGCCCTCCTTGCAACCCGCATCCAGAATCTCATGAAAAGGATTGAGGCCCTGGAGAGAGAGTGCCTCCAGCTCCGTGACGAATTCGGGGGACAAATGATCCAGCTACGTCAGGCAACCGCAAACCTCCAG
>JAVVFN010000131.1:0-4329 GCA_032250645.1 Methanomicrobiaceae archaeon
CTTCAGCGTGTGCAGCTGCCTCATCGACTGCGGCCCTTCCTGAGTGGGGGGGGAGCTCTGCGAGGATGCAGGACCCGGGCTGGAAGAGAAGCGACCCGGTCACCTGATCAGAACTGAAGGTGACGAGCCCGGTATACTGCTCCTGGCGGGACTGTGTGAGAAGCGATGAGAGCACAATGCCTTTCTTGAGGGAAATGAAGTTTCCCCTTGGCAGATGCATAACAATAGAAAGGGGGTTTTGGAAGGGTAAATATCTTCTCGTCCGGATCATGGAACATATGTCCTTCAATTCCCTTCTTTATCTGATATTGAAGGAAACGGTGCCAATACGAGCGTTAAACCAGCACACATTTATATGTTAGGCTGAGAATAGACAATATCATAGTTGCAAACCAATGGGGTATATCGCTGATGAACGGGCACCGACCGCTGAAGGAGAAAGTTCAGGAGTTCATGGAAGAGATCATGCGCCTGGAAGGAGTCATTGCAGGAATCCTGATCTCCAAGGAGGGCCATATCATGGGCAGGTCCCATGAAAGCCAGAAAGCTGCCCAGACGCTGGGAGCGATGAGTGCCACGATGTTCGCGACTGCCGAGGCCGCCGCGAGCATCATCCACCTTCATCACCCGGACATCGTGGAAGCGGTCGCAGAAGACGGTACAATTCTTGTCAAGGATGCCGGGAAGAATGCCCTCATCACCGTGGTGGCACGTTCACCGGCGGACTGCCCTGGACTCCGGGACTCACTTTCCCGAATTGCGAGGAGGATTGGAGAGGAGATATAGATGTCAACAATACTGGTCGTTGATGATAGTCCCATGATTGTGGACGTGTTTGTTGCCATGCTCGAGCGTGGCGGGTATCGCCCTATTGCCGCATACAGCGGGGAAGAATGCCTCGAGGTGCTCAAGGACATCAAACCGGACCTGATCCTGCTGGATATCATGATGGAGCCGATGGACGGGTGGGAGACGCTCGAGAAGGTAAAGGCCAACCCCGAGACCCATGATATCCCGGTTATGATGCTCACCGCAAAGCAGCTCACGCCTGACGAGGCGCAGGAATATGGGATCTATATCGAGGACTACATCATGAAGCCCACCACGCACCGCCAGCTCTACGAGGCCATCGACTATGTTCTCAAGCGGCGCGATAAGATACGTGCAGAGGTGGAGAAGGCAGTTCAGGCCGGGACCGAACAGCCCCTGATCGATGAGTACGAACGGCTCAGCAAGAGCGTGGACGTGTCAAAGCGTCTCCTCAAGATCCTCGAGGCCACCTACAACATCCATGATACCAAGGTGAAGATCGGTGAGAACATCACCCATGCGATCAAGAGCATGGCGATGAGCATCAAATTCCAGGAAGACCGGCTCGCCCAGCTCAAGCAGGAATTTTCCCGCTGATATCCTCCATTTCCTATTTTCCTCTTCGCATTTGGTCATCCCTCGAGATGTAGACCACGGCAAAGGTCAGGACCCCGATCGCCGCGAGCGTGATCACCATCTCGATCGGATCCACCGTCTCCACCCCGAAGAGGAGCACCCGCCGGACCATGGCGGTGATACCCGCAACGAGAATAGGGGCCAGCTGGAAGGTGGAGGTGCGGAAATATGCCAACACCGTCTCCAGGATCTCGATGAGGATGATGGGCACAAAGAGCGCATGGAGCACCCCGAGGATCCCGTCGGTGATGGATGGCTGGGTGGAGAGCGCGATGATGCTCAGGGCCACGTCGTAGAATGCAATGACCGTGAGCACCATGAGGACGGCTGCGATCGTGAGGTAGAAGATGATCCCCACCGAGGAGATGACCCGTACAATCGAGGTGGTATCGTTCATTGCCAAAGGCCCCTTAGCAAGAATATCCTGCAGCAGGAAGATAATAATTACCCTGCGGCGGGAAACAATCTGGGATACATACTTTTATCATCTCCGGGTGCGTTTTTATTATACTGCGACTTCAAACCGGGGAGGGCCCGTAGCTCAGTTAGGCAGAGCGTCTGGCTTTTAACCAGGCGGTCGAGGGTTCAAATCCCTCCGGGCCCGCTGCCGCAATACATGGCGGCGTGTAGTTTTTGAATGGTGATGCATCTGAAGAAAAACTCATTATCGAGCGGGAGAGGGAGATGAGCACCAGTTTTCCTGTATTGAATCATGTAATGGTTCCTGATCATCAGATTATGAGCGAGGAGGAAGTTCTGGCCCTCCTCGCCGCCTATCATATCACTCATGAACAGTTGCCAAAAGTCTACCACGACGATCCAGTCATCAAGGCCATCAGTGCAAAGATCGGTGATGTCATTCGTGTCGTGCGGAAGAGCCAGACCGCGGGAAGGGCGGAAGCGTACCGCGTGGTGGTAAAGAGACCAAAGAAGTGAACCCTGGGGTGATTCACTGTTGGATTTAAAAAGACTCTCAAAAGCATATTTTTCCCGTGAACATGTGGCACGGCACCAGCTGGATTCATTCAATAATTATGTTGAATTCAACCTTCAGAAAGTAGTAAATGAGCAGCGGATAATCGAGACCGATATCGCGAGCAGGGGGCGGGGGAACCTCCCTGTCTGGGTGGAGCTCGGGAAGATCGAGGTCAAAAAACCGATCGTGAGGGAGGCCGACGGATCGCAGACCGACCTCTTCCCGAGTGAGGCGCGGCTGCGTAACCTCACCTATTCAGCCCCTATCCAGCTCGATATGACGCTGGTGCAGGGGGAGGACCGCCAGGAGGCGGTCGTCACCACCATCGGCCAGCTGCCGATCATGGTGGGGTCGCTTGCCTGCAACCTGCACGGGCTTTCCGACGCAGAGCGGGTGGTCCACGGGGAAGATCCGCTGGACCCGGGCGGCTATTTTATCGTGAACGGTTCTGAGCGGGTCCTGATGACCCTGGAGGATCTCGCGTCAAACAAGATCATGACCGAGTTTACCGAGCGGTACAATGAACGGATCTACGTGGCGAAGGTCTTCTCTCAGTTCCGCGGATACCGTGCGCTCGTGATCGTGGAGAGAAACCGTAAAAACCTTCTTGAGGTATCGTTTCCTTCAGTCGCCGGCCACCTCAAGTTCGTGGACCTGATGCGGGGCCTCGGCCTCGTGGGCGACCACGATGTGGTAAACGCGGTCTCCACCGACGAGGATATTCTCACCTTCATGATGCAGAACCTGGAGGAGAGCGAGTGCGATACGGTGGAAGAGGGGATTATGTACGTGGGCAAGAAGCTCGCCCCCAACCAGACCCGGGACTACCAGCGGAAACGCGCAGAATTTGTCCTGGACAACTACCTCCTCCCCCACTTAAACCACCTCATGTCCCCGCACCTCAAGGAGGGCGATGAGGGTTACCAGGAATCTGTGGAGAGCGTGCGTCTGGCCAAGGCGCACTTCCTCGGGCGGATGGCGGAGGCCTGCTTTGACCTCGTGCTGGAGAAGCGGAGGATCGACGACAAGGACCATTACGCGAACAAGAGGCTCAAGCTGGCTGGGGACCTGATGGAAGACCTCTTCCGGATCTCGTTAAACCGCCTCACCCGCGATATCAAGTACCAGCTGGAGCGGGCGAGCATGCGCCACCGGGATCTCTCCATCAGCACCGCCGTCCGTGCGGACGTGCTGACCGAACGCCTTCTCCACCCGCTCGCCACCGGCAACTGGGTCGGCGGGAGGACCGGGGTCTCCCAGCTCCTGGACCGTGTCGACCATATGGCTGTGCTCTCCCACCTCCGCAGGGTGATCTCACCGCTCTCCCGGTCGCAGCCCCACTTCGAGGCCCGCGACCTGCATCCTACCCAGTGGGGGCGGATATGCCCGAGCGAGACACCCGAAGGGCCGAACTGTGGGCTGGTCAAGAATTTTGCACAGATGGTGGAGATCAGCGCCGGCGTGGATGACGACTCAGGGGTGAGCCGGATCCTGTACAATATTGGCGTTGAGGAGCTGCGGAGGGAGATGGCATGAAGAAGTCGAGGGTCTTTGTGAACGGCGCCCTCATCGGGCTTGTGGAGGATCCGAGGCGGATCGTCTCAGAGATACGGGCGATGCGCCGCAATGGAGAGATCTCGGGTGAGATCAATGTCTCGCTGAAGGAATACAACGGCGATGTGGTCATCCATACCGACCGCGGCCGTGCCCGCAGGCCCCTCATCGTGATCGAGGGGGGGCGCCCCCTGGTGACCGAAGAGGACCTCGTCCGCCTTGAGTCGGGGGAGATCGATTTCGCCGATCTCGTGGGCAGAGGGTGTATCGAGTTGATCGATGCGGAAGAGGAGGAAGATCTCTTCATCGCCATCCGGGAGTCTGACCTTACGCCAGAGCACACTCATCTTGAG
>JAVVFN010000132.1:0-4326 GCA_032250645.1 Methanomicrobiaceae archaeon
GGGAAAAAGAGGCTCCTTTATATCGCGGCCTTCGGGAGTGTCGTCTCATTCGTCCTCCTCTTCCCGCTCCCTGTCACCCTCGCGGTTGTCGAGGCCGCCGTTCCAGGCCCGTTCCCCGAGAACATTTACGCTCCGCTTGCAGTCCTGGTCTCGCTCTTCGTCCTCCTGTGCGGGATCCGGGTCATCGGGAGAGGGGGGATCGGGACTGCCGGGGAGCCGCAAAAGACCGGTATCTCCCGGAAAAAGGCATGGCTGCCTATTGCTCTTCCTATCCTCCTCCTCCTTGCCGGCATCGTGCTCCCGGGATCTGGCCTGCTCCAGAGCGTCTCGGTCGCCCTCTTTGCAGGGGCGATCGCCGCGATCCTCATCGTCCCGGCGGAGACCAGGTTGCCCGTGCTCGCGTCCGGCACGAAGAACGCCGGGATCATTCTCCTGGACATCTGCGGCGCAGGGGCGCTCGGAGGCGTGGTGGCCGCAAGCACCTTCGCCCCGGACCTGGTCACCGCCATTCCCGGGTACGTACCCCTCATCCTCATCCCGTTTCTCCTCGCTGCAATGGTCCAGACCGCGCAGGGGTCGAGGGTGGTGACGGCCGTGGTGAGCTCATCCATCATCGCAGGTACCCCGGTGGCGCTCTCTGTCCCGCCCATCTCTCTGGTGCTCATGATATCGGCAGGGACACTGGTCATCAGTTACGTGAGCGACCCCTACTTCTGGCTCATCAGGAGAGAGACGGAGGACGGCCTCCCCGCAATGGTGCGGAATTACACGCTCCCCCTTGCCGCTGCAGGTGTCGTGATATTCGTGATCGGGCTCCTGATCCCCCTCGTCAGTTAGACGGTCCGATCACTTACCCGCAAGTTCCCTGAGGCGGTCCTCGGGGAGGAGCCGGGCGAGGTCTGTCTTTGTCGGGCACCTCCCGGCCTTCAGACCCCGTTTTTTGAGTTCTGCCCGGAGATCTTTCGTACTGATCGGCTTAATCAGCTCTGCCAGATCCTCATCGTTCACAAGAAATCCTCGAACTCTCGATCCACTCTTCCAGCTTATAAAGGTGACGCCCTCCGGTAGGTTCCGGCCAGGGTCCCCGTCGCGAGCACGTGCCCTTTGATCATCCGGTAGACTGCGGCGTCATCCACCCCCTCACCCGGGTCCGGAAGCATATCGAGAGCATACACGGTGAATCGGTACCGGTGCTCCTCCTCTGCCGGCGGGCAGGGACCCCAGTAGCCCAGTACTCCAATGTCATTCTCCCCCTGCACTATCCCGCCCGGTAAATCCGCGCCGGCCCGCTGCCCGGCCGGCAAGAGAGGTAAAGAGGAGGACGAGGCCCATCACTGCCACGGTCCGCAGCATAGGGATGATCCTGTGTTTGGAAAGTAATGATGCTTTCCCCTACAGCACCCGCCGCATCTGGCGTGTGCGGGTGATCTCCGCTGCCCGGGAGAAGGCCTCTTCTGCCTCCTTGCCCCTGCCCATCCTCATGAGCGTGACCGCCCGGTTATGGAGCGCATACTCGTCCGAAGGGTTCTCTGCCAGTACCTCGTCAAAGCAATCCAGTGCCTCCTCATACCTCCCCAGATAGGAGAGGCTCACCCCGATGTTCGTGCCCACCGCGGAGAGATGCGCAGGATTGATGGCACGGTACTCCTCGTAGCACCGGACCGCCTCCTCGTGGTCGCGCATGTCCGCACATGCGACCCCGCGGTTGTACCATGCCTTTCCATAACCAGGATCGATGCGCAGTGCCTGCGCAAAACAGTCGGCAGAGACGGCAAAGTTACCGAGCTGGTAATGGTTATTCCCCTTCCCATACCATGCCTCCGCACGGTCGGGCTCGATCGCGAGCGTGCGGTCATAGGACTCGCTCGATTCATGGAACCTCCCCAGGTGAAAGAGCACCACTCCCTGCATGTACCAGCCGTCCGGGTCACCCGGATCCTCTTCCACCACGCGGTCGCAGCAGCGGAGGGCCTCCTCAAACCTTCCTATGAGATCGAGGGTGTGCGCCTCTGCCACTCTGGCAGATCGGCCCGCGAGCGCCGAGAACGCCTCCGCCGAGGCCCTGTACCTGCCCCTGCAGAGGAGATCTTGAGCCCTGCAGTAGGGATCCCGCATCATAGCCAGGAGTACCGCCCTTCCCCGGTCACGAGCGATCCGGAGACCTCCCGCCACCCCTCTTCTCCGGGGGAGAGGATGACGAGGACCTGGTCACGGTAGGAGTTCCCGCTCCATCCTCCCACCCACCAGGTATTCTCCCCTATAAGCTCGACCTCGAGGGTGAGTTCGGGCGGTCCATCAAACCGGGCCATCACCAAGGTCTGGTAGGAGAAGCACTCGGGAGCCCGGGCGGCGGGGGAGGGAAATGGACAGGGGACCCGGGTGAGATTGGATTTTGGGTATAGGAGGGGCTCGTTCCCAAAAGGTTCGGCCGTATTGATATGCGGGGCGACCGGGAGTGATACCTCCATGCGGACCGGGATCGCCCTGTTCTCCTTTTCAGCCCCGGTAGCGACCTCTCCTGCGTCCCCTTCGAGCGGCATCGGGAGAGGGACACCCTCGAAGGTGTATTCCTCGAAGCTCAGCTTGAGCATATGGGCATCCTCGCTGGTGAGCACCGCAAGCTGCCAGCCTTCAGGGATCCCGGAGAGATTCCCTGCCACGATCTCATCCCCGATCTCCTGCCCGTCTTCCGAAAAAGGGAGCGGGACAATGAACGTGGCGTTTGTCACCGTACCGGCTCCATCGATCGCAATCCTGTACCGGTAGGAACTGGAGAGTGACTGCTGGTATGACTGGTACCCGGCAAAAAGGAGGAGCGATGCTGCGACGGCAACCACGATCACGATCCCGATTCCGACCTTCATATACCACTGCATGGATCTTCCGCCAGAGAATACGCGATAATCTCCTTAAATATAACGGTCAGGCTCTGATCTCAAGGGCCCACCTGCAGACACCGGGTGCCACGTTCCCGCACCGCCGGCAGGCCGCAACAGTGAATCCCTGGCCGGCATACCACTCTTCAAGGCCCGGGATCTGGTGGGCCTTTTTGAAATGGTAGGTATGGATCGTCCCGCCCTCTTTTACGAGAGGGGCAAGGTGGACGGCGATGGTATCCATTCCGTAGGGCGCCGGGAGGATCGCCCGGTCAAACGTGGTGGTGATCATCGAGGGGAGATCGCCTGCATCGGCACAGAGGACAGTGACATTCTTCTCCACCCGGTTCTGTCTCGTGTTATAAAGAAGCCACCTGCAGCACTCCATGCTGATATCGGCGGCCACCACCGTGGCATCGCGGGCAGCCACGGGAATCGCGAACGGCCCGACCCCGACGAACGGGATCAGTACCTTCTCTCCGGGAAGCACCATCCCCGCCACCCGCCTCCGTTCGTATGCGAGCCGGGGATTAAAGAAGGCAGAGCGGAGATCCAGCCCGTAGGAGAACCCGGACTCCCGGTGGCACGTGACCGTGCCGCTCCCGGCAATCACCTCAAACCCTGCGACCCGGAACGCTCCGCTGGCCGGCATGACCCTGTTGGCCACGCACCGGATCCTCGTCCGCGCGATAATCTCGTTCGCCGTCCGGACATTTTCCTCCGTCCGGTCGGGTGGGAGGCGGGTGCAGGCGATATCGCCGATGCGGTCAAATTTCACAAAAGAAGCCATCCCTCTTCCTCTCATCCGTGATAAGGGTGGCCCCCGGCGCCTATAAATATCTTGAAGTCCTCTCTTCGAGAAAAGGGTATTCCATTGAAATTTTCCACGCTTGTCTCCTTTTTCAAACGCCTGGAGGAGACGACATCCCAGACCAGAATGACAGAGATACTCTCAGAACTCTTTTCCGAGGCGTCGGAGGATGATGTGGATATCGTCTGCTACTTTGTTCTCGGAAAGATCGCCCCGGGGTACCGGGACATCAACCTTGGCCTTGGCGACAAGATGGTCACCTCCGCACTCGCGCTTGCCGCAGAGAAGAGCGAGGAGGAGATCGAGAGCCGCGTGCAGGAGGAGGGTTCGCTCTCCAGCCTTGCAGCAAAACTCACGATCCCGTGGAAGGATGAGTATGCGGGCATTCTCCCTGATGCGAACGGCCTTTCGGTAAGGGACGTCCATGACGGCCTGATGCAGATCGCGCGGGTGTCAGGAGAGGGGTCCCAGAAGGAAAAGAAGGTCATTCTCGGGGCGTTGATGGAGAAAGCCGAGGAAAAAGAGCGATACTATATCATCAGGCTTGCCACCGGGGCCATGCGGCTCGGTGCAGGGGACCGGACTCTCCTTGACGGGATGTCACTTGCAGTGTCCGGGTCCAGGGAGAAAAGGCCGGTG
>JAVVFN010000133.1:0-4303 GCA_032250645.1 Methanomicrobiaceae archaeon
CGCTTTGGATCGTCACCCAGTTCAACCACCCCCGGGAACTGACCGATCTCTCAATAAGGGGGATCGATACACTGCTGAGGGCCGGGGCGCTCTGCGCAAACCAGACTCCTCTCCTGCGGGGGGTCAACGACTCCCCGGACACTCTTGCCGAGCTCTTCCGCAGGCTCTCGTTTGTGGGAGATCCTCCGTACTATATCTTCCAGTGCCGCCCCACCATCGGAAACCGGCATTTCGCGGTCCCGGTCGAAGAATCGTACGTAATCTTCGAGCAGGCCAAGATGCAGTGTTCGGGGCTCGCAAAACGGGCGAGGTTCGTGATGTCCCATGCCACCGGGAAGATCGAGGTGGTCGGTATCGACAACCGCAATATCTATTTCAAGTATCACCAGGCTGCTATCAATGAGGATATCGGAAAACTCATGTCGTTTTCCCGGAATCCAGATGCGCTCTGGTTTGATGACTATACCCGTCCCGTCAAGGAGACACCGGTCATCTGACTGCCTGCCCCATTTTCATGAAATAATCATGGAATATTCCTTATTTTTTTAAAAAAAGAGTTATAACTTCGAATTAAGTTGAAGTCAAAGGTAACTATATAGCCGGACAGGGGAGAGTATATGAGCGATCAATATGCGTGGAACACCGGCATTGCTACTGGCAATCCTGCTCGTTGCAGGGGCTGCATTGACGCTCCCTGCAATGGCAGTCGATGAGGAATGCGACCTGCACCTCCTCTATGTCTCCGGGACAGGAAAGATCACGACCGATCCCGACCGGGCGATCGTATCGCTGGCGGTCGAGACACAGCACAGCGACGTGAAATCGGCCCAGAGCGAGAATGCGATCAGGATGAACGGGGTCATCAACGCGGTCAGGGCACTCGGCATCCCGTCCCAAGACCTGAAGACCACCGGCTATGCCATCAGCATCATCCGTGAGGATGGAGAGAAAAGCGTCTTCGGCCGGGAGGATACCTCTTATCGGGTGACGAACACCCTCCTCGTCGAACTGAAAGATATCCAGAAAGCGGGCGAGGTCGTGGATACTGCGGTCAAAAATGGTGCAAACAGGGTCAATTTTGTCAGCTTCACCCTGAGTGACGAGAAGCAGGAATCCCTTCGTACGGAGGCCCTGACCAATGCAGTCAACAGTGCACGGAGAGATGCCAATGCAGTGGCTGCTGCCATGGGAGTCTCGATCACCGGGGTAAAGGACGTCAGCGTGGGGAGCCCCGTGATCCCTGTGCGGTATGCGGAGATTGCCTATGACGCAGCACCTAAGGCAGCCGGAACCCCGATCGAACCGAACACCATCGACGTGACGGCGACCGTCTCCATCACCTACCTGATCGGGTAGACATTTTCCTCCCCTTTTTCCCAAACCCGCAGATACTTCTTCGCAAACGACGAAAATCCTCTGTAAAAGGACGTTGATCTTGCGTGGTAGCTGTCGTTGAACTCTACAACAATATCGTCTATAATGCGAATTTTAAGGCTGATTTCGGATTTGGCTGCATGATCAGGGGCCCGGATATCCTGTTGGACACCGGGGCAAAAGGGGATATCCTGCTCCAGAACATGTCCCGGGCAGGGATCGATCCCGCATCCGTGAGATCAGTGGTGCTCTCCCATGACCACTGGGATCACTGTGGAGGATTGCCGGGTCTTCTCTACGAAAATCCGGGGATCAATGTGTATATTCTCCGTGCATTTTCTAAAGAGACCGTGGACACCATCAGGGCACATGGCGGGGTCCCGGTTTTTGTGGAGGGCTGGAGGGAGCTTGCACCGGGCATCTATTCCACCGGACCAGTGAAAAACAGCGTGATCGAGCATTCGATTGCCATCAGGACCCCCGAGGGATTTTTCGTGATCAGCGGCTGTGCACACCCTCACATCAGCTCCCTCATCCGGGCCGTCTTTCCCCATGGAAAGGTCCGGGGAGCGATTGGAGGATTCCATTCCATCTCGGACCAAGATATCGAGTCGCTCTCGGATCTTGACTACCTCTCCCCCTCCCACTGCACGGAGAGGATGGAGGAGATCAGGGTTCAAAACCCCGGGACGTTCGTGCAGGGAGGGGTGGGGAAGGTCCACCGCTTCGAATAATCGCTTCTTCAGATACTATCCTTCCCTCTCCTCTTCCCCCGGACCGATCCTGATCCCTTCCGGGAACCAGACGGTGCGCTGCGGGAACGGGATCTGGATGCCTTCCGCCTCGAGCGCCTTCTTGATCTTCCAGAGGAGTTCGATGCGCACACTCCACCAGACGCGGGAGGGGGCCCAGATATATACACTGATATTCACGCTGTTGTCGCCGAGGTTATCCACAAACACTGTCGGTGCAGGACTTTTCAGCGCATAGGGGTGCTCCCAGATGACGTCCTTGATGATCCGTATGGCATGGTCTGCATCGTCCTCGTACCGGATGCCCACGGTATAGGTAAACCTCCTGGCAACATGCCGCCAGTAATTCGTGATATTTGAGGTGAAGAGACGCTCGTTCGGTATCCGCACATAATTGCCGCTATAGGTCTTGACCACCGTGGAGAGGATCCTGATGTCCTCGACGCTCCCCTCGATATCTCCGACTGCGATGTTGTCTCCGATCCTGACAGGACGCTCCACAACGAGGAAGAGTCCTGATATGAAATTGGAGACCACGCTCTGACTGGCAAAGCCGATGACCACCCCTGCGATACCCCCGGCGAGGAGTACGCCTGAGAGATCGAGGCTCGGGAGCGCGATGATCGCCCCGAGGATGATGATGCCAAAATAGACGATCTTGAGGATGAGCTCAAGGTCGCTCTTGGGAATATCGTCCTTGAGCGCCCTTCGGATATTCGCAGTGGCGATCTTGGCAATGACGACGGAGATGGCGATGACCACGACCAGGAAGAGAATATTCCAGAAGGTGATATCGGTGGTACCGATGGGGGTCTCCAAAAATTCCGTGACGTTCATCTACACAAGCCCCCATTCCATCGGAAAACTGCGTTTCATGCCCGGTATCTCCCGGGCAGTGTAGATCTCGACAGACTTGTTCATCCCCTCCGCAACCGGGTGGTCAAAGAATTCGGTCTCTGCGACGAGTTTGGATTGGATCCGGACCCTCCCGTACATGGAGACCAGTTTCTTTCCTTCGACCTCTCCGTAATAGATCTTCATGAGAGTGCCCTCCAGCACTACCCTTGAGATCTCCTGCCATTCCTTGGTGGTATTCTCCAGGGTCAGTCGCAGGACACCCCTCCTGTGATGGTCGAGCGCCGGTATCTCGCTGTGGACCGGGCTCTGCAGCCACCGGGTGATCACACCCCCGTTCGGGGGACCGTACAGGGAATACTTGGGACTGTCGAGGGAGAAGATGTCGAGGACCTCGATATCCTGTTTTGAGGCGATAAAAACGCCAATCTCCACGGGAAATTCCAGAAAAATACCCTTATTTCCCAGGGGCTCGAGAAAGATCGGATCAAACTCCAACTCGAGAAAATTGGTTACCTTTTCGGGAAGGTTGAGCGGCTCCACCGGATTGACCACGACCCTGCCCGAGTCGGAAGAGATGATCTTCTCCACGCGTGCTCTCCCGGTGACCTCCCGAAAGTAGCGTACGAACGGCCCGTCTCTCACAAGGCCTGCGGAAATTTCATGGTTTGAATATTCAAAAGAATATCCATAACTACCGAACATTGCATTATACTTCAAATATAAGAACTTAAAAGTAATTCATTCATGGGTACATTTGGATTACCATATAAAATCCGAATATTCCATTAAAAATCGAATAGCTCACAAATTTCGCGAGATACAACGGGGCAATAGATCTGGCTTAGGATATGGAGGAGCCCGAATGTTACAGACACTTGGATTTAAGGAGCGACGATATATCGAGGAATTGCGCATACTCACCAAATCAACCGCGCTGGACTGCATCATCGACGACCAGTTCAACCGCGTGATCTACGTGATCAAGCAGGGAGACATGGGGATCGCCATCGGAAAGAGGGGGGATAATATCAAGAAGATGCAGAAAGTGCTCGGTCGGCGCATCGAGATGGTAGAGGAAGCGGATACGATGGAGAAATTCATCAAAAACGTCCTCAAACCGGCTGAGGTCAGCAGGGTGGAGATCGATGAGAGAACCGCGAAGATAAACGTCTATGTTCAGAGAAAGAGCGACCTTGGGATCGCGATCGGTAAGGCCGGCGCCAACGTGGAAAAGGCCCGGATGCTGATGAAGCGGTTATTCAATATGGAGATCGGCGAGATCCTCCTCGAGGAGAAGAAGGCATGAAAGAGACTGCGTT
>JAVVFN010000134.1:0-4241 GCA_032250645.1 Methanomicrobiaceae archaeon
TCCGGCAGCTCGGCACGCGACGTGACCGTGGCCGAGGGATCGACGGTAACAGAGAAGTTCGGCTACCGCTACCGGGGCAGCCCTGGCCCGGGTCCGGGACCAGAGCCAAAACCCCCGGTGGTCGGCGCAGCGCCGGAGTGCGACTTCTACGAGAACGGCACCCTCACCATCGATGAGGAGGGGCTGAACCTCGAGAAGATCACCATCTGTGCGCTCGACGGGATCGGGAAGCTGATCGTGTACGACGGCATTACGGCCTTAACCCCGATGGGCGAGCCGCTCGAGTGGGCGACTATCGTGGTGATCCCGGGGGCGCCGGATGCAGGTGAGCGGTACACCTTCATGGGTACCGCCTACAACTGCTCCCCCAACACGGCGACGTTCAACTCACCGATCACGCTCCTGATGGAGTACGGCGAGTACCAGTGGAATGATCTCTCCGGCAGGAACCTCGTGGTCATGCGCTGGGATGCGGAGAGCGGGGAGTGGGAGAAACTCTATACCACCATCAATGAGAATGAAATGACCGTGTTCGCGGACGTCACCGAACTTGGGATCTTTGCCCTCTTCGAAGAAGGTCCGCCGGTCGTGGAAGTCCCGCCCGAGACTCCGCCGGTCCCCGTTCCGGTCTTCCAGTACTACTGGTGGATCCTCGCCGTCATCATCTTCGGGACCACGGTCTTTATCACGCTGATGGCCCACCGTGAGAACGAGAAGGCTCTCTAGAGCCCTGAATAACTCTTTTTCGAGTCTCAAGGTACAGATTTTTCGAAGACCAGTGTCAATAACCGGACAATCTTGTGCCTCGTCGATCTCGCCGACCGAAGAGACCGGGATTTGCTTCATGATCTTTCCACTCCCGGAAAATGCACTGATCTCATCGGGTGAAAGACCTTTGATCGAGACACCGAGGTTCACGTCACCCCTCAATGCAACGAGGTAAAACTTCCCTTCGTACCAGGGAATGCCCATCTTCATCTCTAATGTGCGCAGAATAATCTCCCGCAATCTCTGGCAGATCTCTTTTTGCGGAGGCCTCTGCCTTTCAATGGAGAGCGTGACTTCCCTGTTCATCGGCATATGATCGGTAAGACCCATCCAATAAAATACAGTCGCCAGGATATTAGCCACTATTTTAAGGCAATGTATATGAACCCCTCAGGGCTACATTCACTTGCCCAGTACCGGATAGAGGAAGATCCTTCCAATGAAGAAAGTTGAGATCACGGTTCGAAAGGAGGAATATCCGAAGGTCAAGCCGCTTATGGAGGACCTCCACTCCACCGAATCCGAACTTGACGGGGTCATACACTTCCTCGCCTACATCCCCGACCAATTGCTTGATGAATTCATCATCAAAGTAAGGGATGTCATCGATCTCCGATACAAGGACAACCTGATCGACGTCTCCACTCCTGACTTCGTCGTCTCCACGCATCTGCAGCGAGCGGCAGAGCAACTGGAATTGCGGGAGAGTCCAACCCCCATCGAGGAACTGGTGATCAGCACCCGGATCTACGCCTCCCTTGACTACGGACGGGTGGCGATCACCAGCATTGGCGGCCTCGTGGCCCTCACCGGCCTCTTTCTGAACAACACCGCCATCGTGATCGGCGCCATGATCCTCTCCCCCATCCTCGGGCCGATCTCCGCCTTCGCGATCATGACCGCGGTAGGAGAGATCCGTGATGCCCTGCGGTGCATCGGTACGCTGGCGGTGCTCCTCGGGTCGGTCATCTTCTTTTCCTTCCTCTCCACCGCGATTATCTCGCTCTTCTTCCCCCTCACTCTCACGCCGGAGATCACTTCGAGGATCGTGACGAACCCGATCTACGTCATCATGGCGGTGCTCCTCGGGTTCGCGATCATCCTTGCACTTACCAGGGAGATCTCGGAGACCTTTGCAGGAATTGCAGTCGCCGCAGCCCTGATTCCGCCTACCGTGGTCGTCGGGCTTCTGCTGGTGCTGGATCCGTCATCAGCCCTGAAGGCCGCAATCCTGGTGCTGGAGAACGTGATCGGCCTTATGGCAGGGACACTTCTTGCCACCGCATTTCTCCGCCTGGCACCCCGGGCACGCGGGGACAGGACCGTGGCCAGGAAGATCATGATCAGGGCACTCGTCGTATTCAGCATCCTGATCGTCGTGCTGTTGATCATCTCGACCATCGTCTGAACGAGTCTATCGAAACGCTGGTCGCTTCACCGCATCACAAAACCTAAATCTGGAGTGGAAATAAAGGGGTTAACTGAACGTACTTATACCCCTATCCGGCCGGTGTCCGCAAACCTTAACTCTTCACAGATCAATTGCGGCAAACACGTGGTGTTGTCGCATGTCATCAAAGCTCAAGGAGTATTTTAACAACCCCGCAAGGGTCGGGATACTCGGCACGGCGGACAGGTCAGGAAAGGTCAATTCCTCTCTCTTCGGCTCAGGTTCATCCTATATGACCGATGAGCGTACCGTTGTTGTTGGCATGGAGAAGACAAGAACTCTGGCCAACCTCCAGGAAAACCCGCATGCGTTGTTCACGATCATGGAGCCCGGAGAGACGCTTGCAGACTGGAAGGGTGTCCGCGTCTATCTGGAGGTGAACGAACTTGCAATCTCCGGCCCGATGTTTGAAGACCTCAAACGCAAGATTGCACGATACTCTGGAGAAGGCGCTGCCAACCTGATCGATGCCGCGGTGCAGCTGGAGGTCACCGAGGTCCGGCCGCTCATGGGCATAGGCCAGAGATGGGAGCAGTCAATCTAGTCCCGGCGGCAAGTTATCGGCTGCAGGATATTTTACTCCGCCATTTCAGGGGTCGATCCTGATGTATCCTGGACCAAGCCGTTAATGAAGACTATCTCACCCTTGTCATCAAATTCGGCGACAGCGGTCACCGCAACATCGATGGATCTGCTGTCCTTCCTCCTGAGGGAGAGTATCTTCTTTTTTACGAATCCATTCCGCTTCAATTCGTCGAGAAGTTCCATCCGCATCTCATGTTCGGTAAAGAGCTCGATGACATTGATCCCCTGGAGCTCGAGCATGGAGTTATACCCGAGTATATTGATGAGCGCCGTGTTCCCCCAGACAAACCGGCCATCCGGGTCTGCAGTGCTCCGGTAGAATCCCCAGTTCAGATGTTGCCCAAGGGTGCGGTACCGTCTCTCGCACTCCTCTTTCTTCTGATCAGACGCCTCCCTGATCCGCCTCTCTTCGAGGATTTTATCCTTTGTGATGTCCCGTCCCGTTGCCTGGATCTCACAGAGTTTTCCCGGGTCATCAAACAACGCATGGAACGTCCATGCCAACCACGGGTAACTCAGGTCATCTCCAAAAGGGATCTCCGCATGAACCTCGCAGGTAGTGACTGCCATTTTGGGGGTAAGGGAGGAGATACAACTCCTGATCTTCTCGGCTTCATTCGCCTTGAAAAATGACAGTAACCCTGTCCCCCTGATGGCTTCATAGGGTATATTGAAAAAACGAGAAAATGCTATATTAGTGAAAGTTATGGAGAAATCCGGCAGAATACGGCATATAAGCTCTGGCTGGTCCTCGATAATCCTGCGGTATGTCTCCTCCCGCATCTCGAGCATCAACCGGTACTTCATCTGGGGGGTGATGTCCTCGATCAGGAGGGTTACCCCCTGGGTCCCGTCCTCAAAGGCCGTCGGTATCTGTTTGATCCGAAAGTAGCGTTTCTCGTCATTCAGCATGCAGCTCATCTCGGTGAGCTGCTCCTGTGCATCGATATCAACGCCCACCGGCACATCCCGTAAAAAGGCATTGTCGGTATCTTCCAGTTGTTTTCCGAGCAGCGATTCCCTCTCCAGGTTCAGGAGCCGAAGCAGTGGTTCATTCACCTGCAGGATTTTCCTCTCTGAATCGAGCATGATCACAAGATCGGATGAAAATTCAAGCATCGCAGATATCGGAACCCGGTGGGAGAGAGAGTAGACCTTTGCATTCCCGACAATATCCATCCTCACCTGTCCGGAGATCAGGAGCATGTCGAGGTATTTGGCCATGATATTGCGGTTCATCTTCATCTTTGAGGAAAGGGCGGTGATGGTCATGCCCCGGGGCTGCCACTTGAGGTGGTTTTTTATCCGGTCCACCTTCTCCTGATCGAGAACACTCATAGATGGTAGTACTATCTGATAAGGCAGATATTTGTATCTGAATAAAAAATCGGGGCAATGGACCGATGAAATTCTACAGTTCATGGGGAAAAATACCAGC
>JAVVFN010000135.1:0-4195 GCA_032250645.1 Methanomicrobiaceae archaeon
TTGACGGTAGAGTCTGCCGCTGTCAGGATCACCTCCCTCGGCTCCAATACCATCATCCGCAACAACAGGATCGAGGATTCCATGTACGGGATCATCGCGACAGGTTCAAACGGGAATATCATCCACAATAACTCCATCAACGGGACTTACTATGGAGTGTGGCTCAAATATGCCCGGAATACGCTCTTTGCGAATAACACGGTCACCAAAAACTACCACTGGGCGCTGCACAACACCTACTCTACCTCGACCCTGAATAACTATGCCACAAGCAATCGGATCGAGCACAACACCTTCGACACCGCCGGCTGGACGCCCTTCGGGTACGATGACAGTTACGCAAGGGAGGTGCTGATCGATGATACCGGCGGAAATACCCTCTCCCACAATACCTTCCTCAACCGGACCACGATCCGGATCACGGGTGACGGCAACACGGTCGAGAACAATACGGTGTATGGCCCTTCCGAGTACCACTTTGCCGGTATCCACCTCTCGGAGGACGGCAATATCGTCCGCAACAACACGGTTGAAAACCAGAAATTCGGGATCCTGCTGGACGAGAGGGCTGATAACCTGCAGATGAGCGGGAACACCATCTCGGGGTGCACCTACGGCTTTGGCTTCTCGGGGGACCTCAATTATGCCAGCAGCAGGCCTTCCCGCAACCGGATCGATCCCACGAATACGGTCAACGGGGCTCCAATCCACTGGATCGTCGGGGAGACCGGCAAGGTGTACAACTACAGCACCCTTGCACCTGCACCGGGCTATCTTGCACTCATCGGGTGCAGCGACATCCGTGTGGAAGACTTCATTCTCGAGAAGAACGCACAGTCAGTACTCATTTACCGGTCTTGGGACGTTACGCTCGATAGCATCACCGCCTACGGGAACGCGTTCCAGGGTTTCCTCCTCGGCGATTCATCCCTGATCACCATCACGGGCTCGCGTGCCAACTTGAACGGCGAGGACCTGGTCTCCAATGTCAGGCAGGCAGGGATCTGGGCGACCAATACGAGCAGGAGCAGGATCCTCGACTCGAACGTGACCGCCAACAACCCGACCGGTATCTTCTTCCAGTACAGCTGCCCTGACAACTTCATCTCCGGGTCCACGGTCACCAATAACGGCCATTCCTCCGGTACCGAGGGATGGGGCATTCGGAACAGCGACTCTTCGAACAACAACCTCACCGTGACCGGGTGTGCCATCGGCAATACCTTCATCTCCCGGCAGGCGATCGGGCTTGTAAACTACGGAGGCCAGTCGCTCTTCTACGATAACCGGTTCTTCAACCACACGGAGGCAAACGCAGAGAATTACAGGAGCACCACCCGCTGGAACGTGACACCTATCACCCGGACAAATATCATCGGAGGCCCGTGGACCGCAGGCAATTACTGGGACGATTATACCGGTCCGGATGTCAACAGCGACGGTCTTGGCGATACCCCGTACAGCACCTCAGGCGGGATGCCGGGATCGGACCAGCACCCCCTGCTCGACACCTACGTGCCGGACGCCACCCCGCCGGTGATCACCATTCTCTCCCCGCTCGAGGGCGCGACTTACCCGGCCGCCTCTGTCCCCCTCGAGGTCTGGAGCCCTGACAGCGATGTGGCAGGATGGTGGTACTCCCTTGACGGTGCGGCGAATGTGACCTTCACGCCAAACACCACGATCCCCTCTCCCGGCCCCGGTGCGCACACGCTTCAGGTATGGGTCTCAGACAGCTCGGGCAACGAGAACGGCACCGTGGTCAATTTCACCGCCGAAGCGGATTCTGATCCGCCAGCACTTTTCATCATCTCCCCCGTGGAGAACGCGACCTACACCACCCGCACCGTTCCCCTCACGGTCTGGTCGCCGGACCCGGACGTCCTCTCGTGGTGGTATGTGCTGGACAACGGCACCGAGGTTCCCTTCGTCCCCAATACGACCATCACCGGTATCCCGAACGGGAACCATACGCTCGTGGTGGCAGCCGATGATTTCGCGCGCAACGAGAACACCTCCACCGTGAACTTCACGGTCCGGGCTTCAGCACCCCCGGCCGGCGGGGGCGGAAGTGATGGCGGCGATTCCCCGCCGATCTTCCTCCCCGTGGTCGAGCCGAAGTTTGCCATCGAGATCCTCTCGCCCGAGCCGGTGCGGATGACCGGACGGTCCTGCGACCTTCGGTTCAGCGCCCCGGTCCGGCTGGCCCGCGCCTGGTACCAGCTGGACGGGAGGGTACCGGTCCTGGTCTCTCCCGGGACCACCGTGCCGATCGAGCGCCTGACGCTGGGGAGCCACACCCTCAGGGTGCAGGGTGTGGACTACCTCGGAAGGTACGGCGAGGGGAGCGTCCAATTCGAGGTGATCCCGCTCGCCCTCGGGGAGGTGTCGGAGGCCGGGACCGATGAATTCCCGGACGAGGCCTCGTTCGGGTTTAATGGGAAGGAGGGGAGCTATTCCCTCCGGTTCTGGGCAGACTCGGCCGAGACGGTCCATGTCGTGGTGAACCGGCATCTCGCAGCATCCGGCGACACGGTCGCTTGGCTCCCCTTAAACGGGCAGGTGGAGACCGTGACCGGCCCGACCGGAGGGTGGCGCGCCTACGCGATGACCATCCCCGCGACCCTCATTGTCCCGGAGACCGAGAACATCATCTCCTTTGTCCACACGGAGAACCCCGCGAGGCAGGAGGATCCTGCGCCCTGGATGGTGAGGGATGTCCGGCTGGTGAGCGAGTTTGACGGCGCTGCACCTGCCATAGAAGTCTTTACCCCCGACCAGGCGCTCGGCCCCGGTGACGAACTGATGGCATGGGTCCGGATCTCCGGGGTGCCCTCCGGTGAAGCGTACACCGCGGAGGTCTACCTTGCCGCCCCGGACGGCCGCCTCCTCTCCTTCCCGGGAGGGGGCGAACCGGCTCCCCTTGACGACCGCTATGTCCAGGACAACCATTTCGGGCGCCTTCCGGGTGCCCTGCAGCTCGGCCGAGCCGATACCGCCGGGACCTACCGGCTGGTCGCCGCGCTCTACCCGGAGGGGAGCGGGGCACCGGTCTCCCTCTCTTCCCTCCCTGTCTACTACAGTTCCGACCCCTCGCTGCGTCTCTTCACCAGCCGCGATCTGCTCACCGACGGGATGCCTCTCCGGGTGGCCTGCGCGGTCACCACCGGGGGGACGGCGGTAAACGCCTCGATTGTCACCATCCTCGAGATGCCGGATGGATCGTCCCGTTACCTGCCCGCAGGTCCCTCCTCGGGTGAGATCCCACTTCGCACCTCCTTCATCACCCTGCTGGAGGATACGATCGGCAGCGATCATCCTCCTGGCACCTACCGCATCAGCTCGGTCCTCTACGATATGCAGGGCAACGATATCGCGTCCGACACGGCCACCTTCACCGTCTCGAGAGATACCGGGACGCTGGTGATCCGGTTCCCCGGCGGTGCCGCGGAGAGCCGGATCAGGGTCACCGATGCCCTGAGCCTTGATTCTGCCGCCGTGCGGGAGACCGGGACCTCCCACCAGGAGGTCAGGATACCGGTGGCTCCGGGGACCTACTGGATCACCGGGGAGGCGGTCTCCGCAGGAGGGGAGGCCCTTCTCATCCCCGTGGACGTGCGGAACCTTGTTTCGGTGCCCCCGGGGGAGACGGTGGGGGTGCAGCTGTATACAGAGGATTTATTGGAGGTGGCGCCATGAGCCGTCTTCCTCTGGCATGCATGCTCCTGGCGCTTCTCCTGCTCCCCGCCATCGCATCTGCCTCCTGCCCGGCCCCTGCCGTGTATGTCGTCCCGGCCTCCCTGAATGCAGGAGATATCACTCCTGAGCAGGCAGCCGGTTTCAATGCCCTCTTCTCCCGCGGAATGGCGGAGGCAAACCCGGGGATCGTGGTCACCTCTGCGCAGGATATCGGGGCGATGCTCGCACATGAACAGGAGGCGATCGAATCAGGAACAGAGGTGACCATCCCGGAGAAGACCCGGGCAGGGTACGTGGCCCGGCTCACCCTCAGCAGGGTCGGATCACGCTACGTCCTCAGCTCCATCCTCACCGATGCAGACCTCGTGCAGGCCGGAGCGGGCAACGACACTGTAGTTGCGGGTGCGGGCGACGACACTGTGTTCGGCAGCGACGGTGCCGACACGATCCTGGGCGGCGCGGGCAATGATGTGCTCGATGGCGACGATGCCTTTGC
>JAVVFN010000136.1:0-4147 GCA_032250645.1 Methanomicrobiaceae archaeon
ACTGCAAACTTCTTGGCCATCACGCTCGCGAGCAATTGCCCCCTTGCATCAATCTTGAAGGGGTACTCGACGAGGATGATCCGGTCGTCTGCCGGAGCGATGTTGGTCGCGCCGCCCCAGACGATGGTGCCGCCCACCTTCTCGGTCATCTTCTGGACCTCCGTAGCGGAGAACTCCACATTGGCGATGACCTCCATGAGGTCGGCGGTCCCCCCCGCACCGGTGATGGCCCGCGAGCTCGTCTTCGGGATCTTAAGGCCGCTTGCCGCGATGACGGGAACCACGACGAGCGAGATCTTGTTGCCCGGGACCCCGCCGATGGAGTGCTTGTCCACGATGGGGTGGCTCGTAAACTGGAGCCGCTCGCCGGTATCGACCATCGCCCTCGTGAGGTGCTCGACCTCCTGCATGTCAAGGTCGTGGATGTAAGAGGCAATGACAAATGCGGTAAGCTCGTTTAGGGAGAGCGTCTCATCAACGACATCCTGCACGATCTCGTAGATGGCCTCCTTTGAAAGCTTCGCCCCGTCGAGCTTCTTCTTGATATGCGCAATCGAGCGGGGCGGTGTCGCGGTCCTGACCTCCACTGAAGCACCGTCAAGGACGCAGAGCCGCTCGTTCGTGAGCCGGTGGATGCCTACGGTTCCGGGCTTGACGATGCTGGAGGTGGTATCCACCATTGCGACGGCCGCAACGCCGCTCACCTCGTTCATCACCTGCACCCGGTCGCCGTCCAGCACGCCGATGTTACGGGCGTCCTCCCGGTGGAGGAGGACTCCCCGGTTCGCAATATCCCGCAGTTCCACAGTGAGTTTCATGATAGCCAGACCCCGCTCTACTCAAGGGTATGTGGGATCTCCATGCACAAAAGTGTCACGGCTGAATACACGATATAACGGGAAAGAAAGAACTGCAAAACAGGAATCGAACAAAAAAGTTTAGGGTTGGTTTTAGTGTTTCCGCACGACCAGCACGGCAACAGCACCGAGGCCAATCAGCGCAATGAGCGCACCGAACCCGGGTGTCGGGGTGGGTGTGGGCTCAGCGGTGGTGGGCGGAGCGGTGGTGGGCGGTGTGGTCTCAGGCGGCTCAGTGGTGGGCGGTGCAGTCGTGGGCGGTACGCCCGCGAGCACGTCGAACGTGGTGGTTGCAGTGTAGTCTGCCTCAACAGCCTCTACCCGGACGATGTATTCGTCGGGCTTGAAGGTGGATGCATCTACTTCAAAGGACCATGCATTGAAGTCCTCGCCAGCAACCACTTCGGTAGTGCCGGACACGCCGCTGAACTCGCCGCTTGCAGTCTTCTCAGTCGGCTGGAAGGATGCGGACACAACCTCTACGAGAATCTCATCGCCCTCGGCAAGGTTGGTCTCACCAGTGAGGGTGAAGACGTCGCCGACATACTTGTCACCGATCGAATCGATGGTAATCCAGGGCTCCTCCACGAGGAAGTCGAGCTTGGTGTAGGTATCGTCGATGTACGGACTGTCAAGTGCATCCACGAGTGCCTGTGCAGCATCAGATCCCTGCAGGGCTCCGGAACCGGTGAGAGCGAAGATATCATCACCCGATACGCCGTCAACTGCGCAAAGCTTTCCACTTGCAATCTGATCACATGATTGCTCAGTCACGTCGAATTTCCCGTTGTACATCGGGTGCTGGACAACAACGAAGTACTGGCCGCTTGCAAGGTTCACGGTTGAGATGTCCTCCTCGAAGGTACCGTCATCCTCGATGGTGGCAGAGAACTGGTCATAGTAGTTCTTGCCGAGAATCCAGATGATGACATTGTTCGGGTCGCCTTCTGCAGTGCCGGTAAGGGTGATATCATCGCCGATCGCGACAACATCGGAGGTCGATCCTGCCGTCACAAACGGCTTCTTGATCGAGACTGAGACGCTGTCGTATTCGACATCAGCGAGGTCGTCCTTGTTTGCAGGCTCAGACACCGCGTAGATGGTGTAGGTGCCGGCATCGAGATCGAGTTCTGATGTATCCCAGTCGAGATCCCACTCATCGTTGGAATCTACGCTGGCGAAGGAACCGTTATCGGCATCCTTCCAGGCAGCCTCGTCCCCGGTGTCAACTGCTTCATCCGGGTTGAGCAGGTAGCCGCCTGCAGATGCAAGGTTCGGACCGGTGATGAACAGGAACACCTTGTCAGAGTCGGTGTTGGTGCCCGAGAGGGTCACTTCTTCGCCGAGGAAGTAGGACTGGTCGCCTTCAGCAACGACGCTGATTGCTCCCTTCTCGATCGAGACCTTGACAGTGTCATCGTCGGCACAATCTTCCGAGACTACCTTGATCGTGAATGTCCGGTCATCGGTGTCGGTGTCGGTCTCGAGCAGGACCTTCTTCTGGCCTGCAGCGTCAGTGAGAATCCGCGCGAAGGTACCGGTAACATTTGCAGCATCATTAACGCAAGTAGGCAGGCTTGCAGATAAGTTCACGTTTTGCTGGCCCGCTCTGATGACAGGGTAATCCTCATCGTCGATCTCTTCGGACTCCACATACACGAAGTAGTTGGTCTTACTGTCCCCTGATACGGTTACCGTGAAATCATTGCCGCGGACGACGGTATCCTTGTCAGACTCGATGGTTACCTCCTGTGTACGGATGGTGAAGGTCACGGAGTTTGAGTCAGGCGCAAAGTTATGGAATCCGGCAGGTCTTGCCCATTCTGCGATGGCGCTGTAGGAACCCGGATCTTCCTGATTCAGATCAACCATCCCGCCGAAGGGATCATCGAAATCCGTATCAGTGTACATTGTGGAACCAACGAGCGGAAGAGCTTCGAGCTCTGCTCCTCCAAAGGTAAGCAACGGCGCTCCGCCTTCGGGGGTGACGATGACACTGATATTTGCGTAGTCAAGATTGGCGAGTGACTCTCCGGCCTTCAGCGCCTTGATCTTGAAGGCGATGTTGGTGTCCTCGGAAAGACTCCTGCCATTCACGGAACTCGCGTGGTTCGGGTCAACAAGGACAACATCGAGTTCGAGAACAGGTGTCTCGATGATGATGGAAGATCCCTTGTTTGTTCCGTTAAAAGCGTAATATGTGCCGAAATCGTCTCCTGAGAGATACGTCGGGACCGCGAAGTTCGTTGCATTGGTAACCGTGATCGAATTGATCACTGTTGTATCATCCAGTTTCTTCAGCGAAGTGACGGTTCCATTTGTATTGAGAGCGGAGAGATTAAGACCCGTCTCCCACTTAAAGATGGTATCGTCTGGCTGAATATCTGTGATCGAAGTCCGTGCCGCTGCCGGTGCTACAAGCAATGCTGCAACTACCAGCAGGGCAACAGCGACCACCATTTTCATACTCGTCATACTAACCTCCATTCATGTTCTGTTGAAGGACAGGCAAACCCTCCGTGTTCGACGGGTGTCGAATACGGATTCACCACGCCCCATACTCCGAATAACGGAATATACGGAACTATTTGTGATACACTAAATATATCCTTTGTGGTTGTCCGACCTGTCCTCCGGCATTAAAACCGGACAAATAGGCGTATTTTTTAAAAATATATCAACATTCTGGTTTTTTCCGGATCCTGTCCGCATTCAAGGTCCCTTATCTGCCCCGATTTCCGGTCGGAATTCGCAGTCGATTCCATTTACCATCTCGTGCGACCTGTTCACACGGGACAGGGGGAACCCCCAGCGCATAAAAGAAAAATGGGGGGCCTCCCGTATTTCCGTCACCTTAATGAGAATGCAGGAACCATTTAAACAGGCAAAATCCAATAGCCCGGTAGTGTAGCGGTCAATCATGGGAGACTCTGGATCTCTCGACAGCAGTTCGAATCTGCTCCGGGCTATTTCGCTTTTTTGATGGACATGAACAGCCAGCGACCCCGTTCTTACCGCATCGGTGCAGGCGCACGTTCTGATGATACCGGCATGTTCCGAACGCTCGCCGGAATGCACAGGGAGGGCACCCTTGACTGCGTCCAGCTGTTAATCGTCCCGGAAGGACGGGCTCTCTTCAAACAGCACCTCGAAATCATTCACTCCGGGGAAGTTCCGGTCATCATCCACGCCCCGCACCACGGCCTCGGGATAAACCCCTGCGCCCCGGCGGCCTTCGAGACGCAATCCCCTACCGAGATGGAAGGCCTGATCGAAGGAGCGATGGCGAT
>JAVVFN010000137.1:0-4081 GCA_032250645.1 Methanomicrobiaceae archaeon
AAGGCGGATAGCCTGAAAAACGGTCGGATCACCGGATCTTATTGGCACCAGCCCCCGAAAAGGCCCCCAGAATGTCACCGAACTCTCACCAGGGGTCTTGGAGGGGTTGCTACCTTTTCTTTGCGTTTTTATTTTCAGGAGGTTTTGGCGCCTTTGCGTCCCCGGAACCGGCTGATGGCGTAAGCAAGGGCGAGGCCCCAGATGAAGGCCACCGTCATGCCAGCGGCGAGCGCGAGGATGGCCATGCTCGCGGTCACCAGCGCTTCGTCGGTCCGGACGGCGTGCTTTGAAAGTTCAATTGCGATGAAGACGAGGAGGGCCCCGAAGATCCCCACCGGGATGATGCCGACCGTGGCCGGGGCCGAGAAGAAGAGGGCGACGGTGATGAGGAAGATGCCGCCGATCACCATCGAGGTCCCGGTGCGGGCCCCGAACCGGTAATGGGCGGCGAGCCCGCCCGCCCCGTGGCACATGGGAAACCCTCCGAATGGCGCCGATACCAGGTTCATGACACCGATGGTGGTGGAAAGGTTGTCGGGCTTCAAGTCGCGCTTGAAAAAGTCGTGGGTGAGGAGCGCGGTGGCCAGGATGGCATTTGCCAGCGTGAGGGGGATCTGGGGGAGGACGAGCCGCCATGCGGCTGTCCCCGCATCGAGGGCGGCGGGCACCACCAGCGAGGGGAGCGCCATCAGCTGGATGGGCGGGATCCCGGAGACGGCGATACCTGTCACGATCCCGATACCGATAACGATCAGCGCGGAGAGGTCGGGGATGCCCTTCCGAATGGTGGTGACCGCGAAGAAGGCGAGGATGACGGCGATGGAGATCCCCGAGATGAGGAGGTCGCCCGCCATCAGCCCTGCCGCGGTCCGGAGGAGAATCAGGGCAAGCCCGAGCTGGATGCCGCGGATCACGCTCACCGGGATGAACTTCTGCACCGCGTGCATCCCGCGGCCAAGGCCGATGGCAAGGAAGAGAACCCCGCAGATGATCCCGGAGGCGGCGATCTCCCCGGCGCCCAGGCCCCCGGCGATGACGATCGCACCGATCGCCTTCATCGGCTCGACAGGGATGGGGATCCGGTAGATGATCCCGGAGATGATGTACCAGATCCCGAAGAAGAGAAGGATCGTCCCGAGGTTCACCGGGGAGACGAGGGCGACGCCGAGCGCGAAGGGGAGCACGGTGCCGAAATTGCCGACCGATCCTGCGATCTCCTCCAGGGTGAGCCGGAAGCCCTCCATCTTTACTCCCTGCTGTCCCTCATCACGTGCACCGCACTTGCCTTGAAGCTGAGGCGGACCGTGTCGCCGAGGTCAAGGCCCAGCTCCTCGGTGGACTTCCACGTGATGAAGACCTTCAGGTCGATCCCGCAGTCGACGGTGATCTCGTTCAATGGCCCGATGCCCACCATCCGCACGATCCTGCCCTCGAGCACGTTCAGGGCGCTGATCCTTTTCGCGTGCGAGAGGTGGAGGGTGACGTCCTCGGGGCGGATGCACCCGCAGACCCTCTCCCCGACATTGAGGGTGGTGACCGCCTGGACCGGGACGCCCCGTACATCGATGGTGGCGATTCCGCCCTCGGTGGAGGTGATGGTGCCCTCCAAAATATTCTCGACCCCGATGAACCGGGCCACCTCCTTGTTGTCAGGGGAAGAGAAGACGTCCCGGGGGGTGCCGGTCTGGGTGAAGGTCCCTTGCATCATCACCGCGATCCGGTCGGCGAGCCGCTGCCCCTGCAGCATGTCGTGGGTGGACATCACCACCGTGGTCCCGAGATCCTTGTTGTAGTGGCGCACCAGCTCCTCGATCTTGTCGGTGGCGAGAGGGTCGAGGTTCGCGGTCGGCTCGTCGAGGATGAGGATATCGGGCTCGGTCACCATGGCGCGGGCAAGGGCCACCCGCTGCATCTCCCCGCCCGAGAGGGTCTTTGCCTTCCGGTTCCCGAAGCCCTCAAGATCGATCACCCGGAGGGCTTTGGAGATCGTCTCCTCGATGCGCCCGTGCTCCACTCCCCGGAACTTGAGGCCCGTCGCGATGTTCTCATGGACAGAGGTGTTGAAGACCACCGGTTTCTGGAAGACCATTCCCATCCTGCGGCGCACCTCCATCCGGCGGGCGCCGTCCGCGTGGATATCGGTGCCGTCGATGAGGATCCGGCCGCTGGTTGGTGTGTCGAGGAGGTTGATCAGCCGGAGAAGCGTCGATTTGCCCTGCCCGGAGGGCCCGATGATGGTGAACACCTCGCCCTCCTCGATACGTGCATTGACCCCGTTGAGGACCCTGTTCTCACCGAACTGCTTGTGGACATCGGTGATCTCGATCATGCCCGTCATCTCTGCTGCACCACCGTCATGAGCGTGTTTACCACCAGTGCGAGGAGGAGCAGGATGATGCCGAGGGCAATGGAGAGTGAGATATTCCCCTTCCCGGTCTCGAGCGTGATCGCGGTGGTGAGGATACGGGTAAACCCCCGGATGTTCCCGCCGATGATGATCGCCGCCCCGACCTCGGAGATGGCCCGCCCGAACGCAAGCGCGATCGCGGCGAAGATGGCAAACCGCGCTTCCCGGAGGACGGAAAAGAGGAACTGGGTGCTGGAGGCGCCAAGGGATCGAATAGTGTCGATGATCGTCTGGTCCACGCTGGAAAGTGCAGAGATGGTGAGCCCGGTGATGATGGGGAGGACCAGGATCGCCTGCCCGATCATCATCCCCTCGGCAGTGAAGAGGAGGCCGAGGAACCCGAGCGGCCCCTGCCGTGAGAGGAAGAGGAAGACGATGAGGCCCACCACCACCGTGGGCATTGCGTAGAGCGTCTGGATGATGTTGATTAAGGACTTCTTGCCGCGAAACTCGCGGAACGTGATAAAACTGCCGAGGGGAATGGAGATCGCAGAGGCAATGACCACCGCCCCGAAAGTGATGGAGAGACTCCGGATGGTAATCTCCACCACTTCCGGGTTTAGGGTGATGATAAGGTCGGTGGCCTCGATCAGGCCCGCCACGATCTCGCGCATGCCGATACTCCCGGATGCCCCCAGCAGCCACTCGACGACCATAGATCAGCCAATAGGATTTATTCGCGAAGGAAAAAGAGGTGAGCCTTCAAGAGTGGAGGCTCACGGAATCGGTGTCTCCGTCTCCTCCATGGGCACGCCAAGCTCCTCCCACTGACCCTTTGCAGGGTAGAAGAGGGGGCGGCCGTATTCGGCGACGCCGAACGATCCGATCTCGTCCTGGATCTCGTCAGAGATCAGGAAGTTGATCCACTCCTTGGCAAGGGTGGAGTTGACATCAGGGAACTGGTCCGAGTTGATCATCATCGCGCTGTAGAGATTCAGCAGGATGTCGCCCTGGTCCACCAGCACCACGAGGTCGAGATCGCCCTGGTAGGCGAGGTAGGTGCCGATATCACTGAGCGTGTAGGCGACCTGCTCGTTGGCAAGAACCAGGGTCGCGCCCATCCCGGCACCGGCCTCCACGTACCAGTCGCCGGAGCCCTGGATGTCAGTGGCATAGTCATATCCGGCGCTCGCCCAGATCGCCTTCTCCTTCCCGTGGGTGCCCGAGTTATCGCCGCGGGAGACGAATTTGACGTCAGGGTTCGTGGCACCCTCCTCCATGAGGGTGGTGAAGGCCTCTTCGGGCTCCATGCCGGCGATACTGGCCGGGTCATCCTCAGGTCCGACGATCACAAAGTAGTTGTAGGCAAAGACCTTGCGGTTCGTCCCGTAGCCGTCCGCGAGGAAGGTGTCCTCCCGGGCACGGTCATGGACCATCATCACATCGACGTCCCCCCGCTGCCCGTACTCAAGCGCGATACCGGTTCCGGCCGAGACGATCTTCAACGCGACATCGTGCTCGTCCTCAAAGATCGACTGAAGATGGTCGAGAAGCCCGGTATCGTACAGGCTGGTGGTGGTCGCGATATACAGTTCCTGCTGGATCTCCGGAGTTGCCGTCGGAGATGGAGTTGTTGCCGTCGGAGATGGAGTTGGTGTGGGTGTAGGGGTGGCAGGCGGTGTGGTGTCCGCACACCCTGCCACCATCAATGCCCCGATGAGGAGCACAAGAATG
>JAVVFN010000138.1:0-4071 GCA_032250645.1 Methanomicrobiaceae archaeon
GAATGGAAGACCGGAACAAGGAGCGCTCTATCGGGAGGGGTGACGACGGTCGTGGATCAGCCTAACTCCATTCCCCCGGTAACCACCCCTTTTATCCTTGAAGAGCGGGTCAGGGCTGCGGCCGGGGCTGCAGTATGCCGCTTTGCCATCAATGCGGCGGCACGCCCGGAGGCCGATCTCGCCGCTCTCTGGCGGGCAGGGGCGATGGCGATCGGGGAAGCGTTCGTCGCGCCCTCGAGCTATGCAGAGGGGGTGGGCCACGAGGCGTTCTGCGAGATACTCCATAGGGCACTGGACCTCGGGGCACCGGTCACCGTCCATGCCGAGGAGGTCGGCGGTGGAACAGATGACTCCCTCGCCATGCACGAGCATCTGCGGAGCAGGGCGGGGGAGGCTCGTGCGGTGATGAGGATATGCGATGATGCACCGCCGGGCGCACGGGTCCACTTCTGCCACCTCTCCGCCCCCGGGTCGATCAGTGCCGCCTGCGGCACCGTGGAGGTGACGCCCCACCATCTCTTCCTCCCGGTGGAGCGCTTCTCGCCCGAGGACGGGAGAGGGAAGGTCAATCCTCCCCTCCGCCCGGAACATATCCGCAGGGAGCTCTGGTCCTGCTGGGACCGGATCGACGTGGTCGCCTCTGACCATGCGCCCCATACCGCAGAGGAGAAGTCCGGACCCTACCCGGATGCCCCGGCCGGGATCCCGGGCGTGGAGACGATGGTGCCGCTCCTCCTTCGCGAGGTCTTCTGCTCACGGATCCCCCTCTCCTCGCTCATCGAGAAGACATCCACGAATCCTTCACGGATCCTCGGCCTCCCCCCAAGAGGGCAGGAGGTCGGGCAGGATGCGGATATCGCCCTCTATCCCCGGAAGGCCACGCAGGTCAGAGCCGAGAACCTCCATTCCCGGGCCGGGTGGACCCCGTTTGAGGGGTTTGAGGCGGTCTTCCCACGGTTGGTGGTCGTGGCAGGGAAGATCGCGCTGCGGGACGGGGAGATCACCCCCACCGCGCCGGGTTGGATACCGGGAAACGGCTATATAGCCAAAAAACCAAATGTATAACGCCGATACAGCGCATCCTTAGGTCCCCGGGTGATCGATTGGCAGGCGCCTGGAAGTGATCCTTGGGACAACCCGGGTGTGCGACAGGCGACGCCCGGCAATGGGTACACGCAGGTGATGGACGGCGTCCTGCCACAGGTGATCCTGCTCGTGTTAATGCCGGGCGACATTTCGTACTTCATATTTTCATGGATTCCATAACCGATGCGATCACTGATACGGATGACGGGGCGGTGATGGAGCTGGAAGTCTCCGCCGCAAGCAGGAGGGACCGCTTCCCTGCGGGCTACAACACCTGGAGGCATGCCATCCGGATCGAGGTCCGGGCACCGCCGGCAGGCGGGAAGGCGAACCGTGCGGTGGTCGAGTGCATCGCCTCGGCCCTTCATCTCCCCCAATCCCGCATTACTATCCTCGCCGGGCATACCTCCACCCAGAAACGTGTCAGGGTGGACGGAGCGGTTGCCGAGGAGGTTGCCCGCCTGATCAAGCAGCTGATGCCGCCGGAGCACTCCTGATTGCTGCAATTTTCGAGCCGTTCCTAAAAATAACCATTATTCTTGAATACCCTGAAGAATCGATTTATATAATTTTACAGTAAATATTCATTGGAGCTATGTCTGGCTCATTCATGATTACCATCACTCATATGCTCCGTTACGGAGGTGTCCCATATTGTATACTCCAGACACTACAAAGTACCTCATTCACTTATTCCTTCAGGCAGAGGGGGTGGTCGAGAAATCCGATGTAGTTGGGGCCATATTCGGCCAGACTGAAGGGTTACTCGGCGACGACCTTGATCTGCGTGATCTCCAGCGGACAGGACGAATGGGGCGGATCGATGTCCAGATAACCAGCAGGAAAGGTGAGACCAGGGGCGATGTCCTGATCGCCACCTCGCTGGACAAGGCAGAGACCGCCCTCCTTGCAGCGGCACTGGAGACCATCGACCGCGTCGGGCCCTGCAGTGCCCGGATCACGGTAGACAGGATCGAGGACATCCGGGTGTCGAGAAGGCGGAAGATCGTCGACCGGGCAAAAGAGCTCATCCTGGAAGAATTCGACGAGGGCGCGATCAACTCGGACGAGATCATGGATGTGGTCCGTGAATTCTCGAGGATCGAGAAGATCGGCACGCTGGGTGAGACCCAGCTCCCGGCAGGGCCGAACGTCACCGACTCTGATGCCATCATCGTCGTGGAAGGCCGCGCCGATGTGATCAACCTCCTGCGCTACGGGATCAAGAACGCGGTGGCTGTAGAGGGGACCAAGATCCCCGAGGAGATCATCCAGCTCACCCGGAGCAAGACCTCCACGGTGTTTCTTGACGGGGACCGCGGCGGGGACCTCATCCTGAGCGAACTCCTCCAGGTGGCAGATATCGATTATATCGCCTTTGCCCCCCGGGGAAAGAGTGTCGAGGAGCTTTCCAGGAAAGAAGTCCTCAAGGGGCTGCGGAACAAGGTCCCGGTGGAGTTCGTCACCGAGCACCAGGCAGGCGAACCGTTGAAGAAGCCTGTCAGGAGGCTTTCCCCTCCGCAGCCGGTCCCGGTCGGAGAGGATATCGCGCCCGGGGAAGGGAAAGAGGAGCTCGCGAAACTGACGCTCAAAGACCATATCGGTGGTGTGAAGGGGCGCCAGATCGCCCGGTTCCTCTCCTCCGAGTTCCAGGTCGTGGAGGAGACCGGAGCCGGTTCCCTCGAGCAGGTGCTGGAAGGATTGAACGGCGAGGTCCGCGGCGTGGTGGTGGACAGGGTGGTCGACCAGCATATCCTCGACCTCTGCGTGGGGAAGGGCCTTGAATATGTGGCGGCACCCGGGTTCTCCGGGATCGTCAAGAAACCTGTATCGGTCAGGCTCATCAAGATGGCCTGACCTTCCACTTTTACCCTGAGCACAATTTAAATCTCCTCGTAACCATACACTAGGTATTCCTGTTGTCCAGCGGAGGTTGTGAGGTATGCACAAAGAAGAACTGATTACACTTCATCAAATTATGGCAGAGATCAAGAACTTTTTTGAATCAAGCGACACCGGATCTTCATTTGCGGAGTATTACGCCCTGAAGGTGGAGCCTTCCCAGGTGCACAAGAGCAAGATGGAGCACAAGCACGCCATCTTCGTCCTCGGGGAGGAGATCGCCACTGCCATGAAAAAGATGGAATTTTCCGCATCCAACCGGATTGCCGCCCGGATGCATGAACTCGCGCAGCGGACCCAGAAGGAGATCGAGTCCCTTCACTGATCCTTCTCTTCAGCTCTTCTTCTCCTGTTCCACCGGTACAGCCCGTAGCCGAGCCCGGCGATGACTGCGAGCGGGAGGAGGGCGAATACCAGCACGATCAGCGCGTCCACCGTGAAGAGAAGGGCCTTGATCGCCTCGTTGAAGACCTCCGTAAAGTCATGGCCCCCCGTGGCGCCGACCACGACGGGTTCACGGAGCGAGATGGTGATAGTCGCAAGGTCGATCCGGTTGTCAAGGTACCGGAGCCTGCCGGTGATCCGCTCGATCTCCACCTGCACCCGTTCGATCTCGGTCTGCACCTTCAGGATATCCTCGACGGTCTCCGCCTTCTCCATGATCCGGAGGTACTGCTCCTTCTGGTGGCTGAGCGCCTCCAGCCGGGCCGTGAGATCCACGTACTCCTCGGTGACCTCCGAGCTATCGATACTGGACCGCTTCACCTCCCCGAGCCCCTCAAGGGCGTCCATGGCGGCACGGAACGATACGGCAGGCACCCTCAGCACGACCGTACCATAGACCTTGCCGGTGGCATCCGTGGAGAGGGAAGAGGAGGACGCAAAGCCCCCGTGAACGACCGCGACTGCCTCGCATTCCCGGGCCGCGCGGGACACGTCGGGGGTATCGAGATCGAGGTGCGCCGTAGAGATGAACTTCTGGGTATCCGCCGACCCACCGTCGTTTCCGGTGCCGGAACTGTAGATGTCGGCACTCTTCTCCCATGACGTCTCCATTGCAGGGGAGGGGGCGGACACGGACTG
>JAVVFN010000139.1:0-4054 GCA_032250645.1 Methanomicrobiaceae archaeon
CGATGAGACCCTCCGAGCAGCAGAGAACCTGGCGAGATTTCTCGGCATCAGGCACCACATCCTCTCGTTCCGCGATCTCTTCAGAAGCGACCTTGATACGCTCGTGCCCGCGCTCCGGGAGAACCCCTGTACCATCTGCGGAGTTCTCCGCCGGAGGGCGCTCGAACTGGCTGCACGGAGGATCGGGGCGACACGGCTCGCAACAGGCCACACCCTGGACGACGAGGCTCAATCGGCGCTGATGAACCTGCTTCGCGGGGATCTACGGCGGCTGGTGCAGGACAGCGGGACGGAGGGAGAGGCAGGACTGGTCCCGAGGATCAAGCCGCTCTCCGTCATCACCGAAAAAGAGGTGGTGACGTTCCTCATTGACCGCGGCCATTACCTCGATCTGCCTGATTGCCCGATGCGCAATCTGCCCTCCGGTCAGAGATCAGGGATATGCTGGAGAGGTTCGAATACGACCATCCCGGGACCATGGGCTCGATTCTCCGTTCAAGGGACCTGCTGAGAAGTAATTTTTTAGGCTCTCTTCCTGCGCGTGAACCGCAGGCCTGCAGAAACTGCGGCCATCCCTGCAGCAATGAGCTCTGCCAGGTCTGCCGGATCCTTGGATCACCCTCACTCCACCACGATACGCTCCGGGTGGGTATAGACATTCATCCTTCCCCCCCTGACAAACCCGACGATGGTGAGGCCGCTCTTCCCGGCGATCTCGACCGCCAGAGTCGTGGTCGCACCCCGTGAGACGATGATGGGAATATTGGCGACCAGGCACTTCCGGGCCATCTCTGAGGAGATGCGGCCTGAAGAGATGATGAAGGTATGTGAGAGGTCAATCCCGTGTATCAATGCATGTCCGATGACCCGGTCAAGGGCATTATGCCGCCCGATGTCCTCGGAAACCGCGATCATCTGATCCGGGCCGGCCAGGATCACCACATGGACCCCGCCTGTGATTGCATGGAGATCGCGGTTGAGGGTCTTCACCATACCGGTGATGGTTGCGGTGGAGATGGAGAGGTCGGAATGAATCTTCGGCAGTTTATCCGGATCGATGTAGGACGTGCTCCCCCCGCATCCCGAGAGAATGGTTTTTTTCGGGCCGAGGACCCTGAAAAGGTTTTTTGTGATCACACTGATCCGGTTCTTTTCCAGCCTGATCGATTCGATCTCATCAGGACCTGCGATCACCTGCTCGGTGAAGAGAAAGCCGGTGACAAACTCTTCAATCCCCTCCGGGCTCATCATGGCAGTCATCATGTGCCGGCCGTTCACGAAGAGCGCGAACGGAATTTCTTCGATGACTTCATGGAGGATCTCTTCCGAGCGATCCCCGTCGATCCTCCGGCAGGGGAGTTTCCGGTACATCCGGTCCGCCACCCCGGGGCCTGCTCCCCTTCCGCCCTCACCGTTCGTCATTTTACAGCACCTCGTCCATGCTCCCGCTCCGGTATCCCTCAAGATCGAGAGTGACGTACCTGATCCCAAGATCCCGGAACGCTCTTGCGATCTCCGTTCCCATTGCTGCTACCCGGGGTATTTCCTCTTCCTCCACTTCAATTCTTGCATTTCCGGAATGGAGCCTCACCCGCACCTGGCCGAATCCACCTCTGTGCAGGTACTCTTCTGCCTTCTCCACCATCCAGGGACCATCTCCGGTGATCTCCTCTCCGAAGGGGATGCGCGAGGCCAGGCAGGCATCCGAAGGCCTGTCCCAGAACCCGTACCTGCACTCCCGGGCGATATCCCGGATATCCTGCTTGGTGATCCCAGCCTCGATGAATGGATGCACGATCCCCTCCTCCGTACTCGCCGCGATCCCCGGCCTGTGCTCGAAGGTATCAGAGCAGTTCATCCCGTCCGCCACGCAGGAGAGTGCCATCTCTCCTGCTTTCTGCTTCAGGACCAACGCTGATTCTTTCCGGGAGTGGTAGCACCGGTCAGGAGGGTTCTTCCGGACCAACCCTGAGATCTCCGGCCTTCTGATGACCTCGAGGGAAAGGACGAGGTCCCGGGCGGTCTCCCGGGCCCTGTCCACTGCTGATCGGGGGAGAAGGGGGGTGTCGATGAGGACACAGTGCGCATCTTCGCCCAGCACCCCGGTCGCGACTGCGGCCAGGAGCGCGCTGTCGACCCCGCCCGAGTAAGCGACAAGAATGGATTCTCTCTCTCTGATCAGTTTCCTGAGTGCGGCATACTTTGCCCGGATGACTCTTTCCATTTGGGGAGTCCGTCTAGGTTGGAGAGACGGGATCGGGGGAACTGCAGTCCGCATTACCGGTTCCGCACTCCCCTTCATCCTCCCTCAGTTGCCTGCATATCTCGCAGATCCGGGAGATGAGATCTTCCACATTTCCCTCCTTGAGGTCCTGCGCCAAACGCTCGATCGACACCTTCACCTCGTCCTCAAAGACGATGCGGTATCCCCGTTTTCCGGAGAGATATTGCGAGACTGCCGATGGGGCGATCTCGAGCATCCTGGAGGCCTCCACCTGGGAGACCCCGCATCTGACCAGTTCCACCGCGATTGCCGCCCTGATTGCGGGCAGAACGTCCCATACGATCTTCTGACAGGGAGCCTGCATCGGATCATGCCTCCCCTGAAGTGCCTTTTAATTTCACAATTGTGAATTGACCTTCCGGGTCAAAATAGTTCCCACCCTGCCATCCCGCAGCTTCCCCGGAAGATCAGGAGAGAGATCTCCTCTCTCCAGCGGAAATTGCTGATCCCCGGACAGGAGAACACCTGCCCTGCGGTGGCTCCTCGAGGGACAGGAGCCGGTCCGGTGCAGACGGGCAAGACGCATCGATCGCTGCCCCTCTTCCGCCCTCTCTGTCCGGTAACCGGTCAATCCCCGGGAGGTGGGTGGACGCGAGGGATGCCTTCGGAGCAGGATCTCCCCTGTTCCCCCGGGACAGGATCGGTTCCGGGTGGAGGGCCCCCTGTGCAGCCAACCTTCTCCAATTGATATCAGCCTGCCACCTTCGGCTGCGGCTGCGAAATCATTATTATGTTGCAGGAGGCAGAGTAAAAGGATATTCACAATTGTGAATTATCATGCCCGGGTGGCAGAGCGGCGATGCGTCAGACTGCAGATCTGATCGCCATGAGTTCAATTCTCCTCCCGGGTTCTCTTCCCCTGGAGGCAGTGATGACCCCTGAAGAAAAAGCCCTGCTCGTCAGCATCGGAAGTGCACGGATCGACGAGACCCTCCTTGCAGAAGTCCCGGGGACGAAGGCCACCGCAGGACCGGGCGCAGGCGGAACCTCGTTCTTCATCCGTTCCGGGAAGCGGCGTGTAAGGCTGACTGTAAACCGGGAATCGCCCCTCAGTGTGGTGGAGGGGGAGGGGGGTGTCCTCGTGCTCAGGGACGGCGAGGTCATTGCCCGCGGTATTCTCGAGCCTGCCCTCTGCCACTGCCCCGAACAGGCCTATATCACGATCAGTGAACGGTGCATCTTCGACTGCAGGTTCTGCCCGGTGCCCATGCTCCATGGAGAGGTCAAGGAGATCTCCACGGTGCGGGGGATGGTCGGGGAGGCATGCTCCCGCGGGACCCTGCGGGCGATCTCCCTGACCAGCGGTGTGGCAGTCTCCCCCGAACACGAAGTCAGAAGAGTGGCGGAGGTGGTGAGGGCGCTCCGGGAGGAGTACAGCCTCCCGATCGGGGTCTCTGTCTACCCGACGGAGTCTTCCTCGGAGATCCTCGCGGCGGCAGGGGCGGACGAGATCAAGTACAATGTCGAGACCATGGACCCGGCGATCTTCGCGCAGGTCTGCCCGGGCCTATCCCTCCCCTCCATCCTCGAGGCACTGGAAGGCGCGGTGGAGATATTCGGGAAGAACGCGGTCACCTCAAACTTCATCCTCGGTCTCGGGGAGTCCGATGAATGCGTGAGGAAGGGGACGGAAGAACTTGCTGAGAGAGGGGTCATCCCCATCCTCCGCCCCATCTCCGCATCCCCTCGCAGGGCAGGGCAGGTCACCGTGAACCGTCCCTCCGCCGGCCGCCTTCTCCGGCTCGCACGGGTGCAAAGGGACGTTCTTGC
>JAVVFN010000013.1:0-14451 GCA_032250645.1 Methanomicrobiaceae archaeon
GTGCTTTTACCTCAAGGTCGATCCTCCCGTGTTTTGCCATTGCGCTGAGCATGTGGTTTAAAAAGGGGATGGAAGCATCTCCTGCACAGCGTCCTTTCCCGTCCAGATCAATCCGGACCGCGATCTCGGTTTCTGCGGTCTTCCGCCGCACTTTTTTCTCTCTCATGTTGCCACCTCTCTTGCTGCTTCAAAATCGATCTTCCCGCTGTACAGGGCGGAGCCGAGCACAATGCCGGCAACGCCCAGCGATTTCAGTGTCCGCACATCATCGATACCGGTGATCCCGCCTGCAACCACCACCGGGAGGTGCGTGCTGGCAAGCAGGCGGCGCACCGGCTCGGCGTTGATGCCCTGGCAGAGCCCCTCGAGATCGACATTGGTGAAGAGGAGCGACCCTGCGCCGAGCTCCTCAAATTTCCTCGCCCAGAGGAGATAGTCGCCTGCAGGCTCCTTCCAGCCGAATGCGACGACCTCCCCGCCCTTCGAGTCGACCCCGGCCATGATGGCCTGGCTCCCGAAGTCATCGGAAAGCTCCCTGATGCTCTCCGGCCTGGTGACGGCAAGCGTGCCGAGGATGACCCGGTCCACCCCTATGTTGAGCCACCGGACGGCATCCTCCACGGTGCGGATGCCGCCCCCGAGCTGGATATCTGCCCCGGTCTCCTCCAGCATCCTGCGGATGATGCCGGCATTCTCCTGCGACTCCCCGAACGCACCATTGAGGTTGATCACGTGGAGGTGCTCGGCCCCCTTTGCAACCCAGTGCCGTGCCCAATCCAGCGGGTCCCCGTAGCTGGTCGCCGTATCCCGCTTCCCCTGGACCAGCTGGACGCATTGGCCGTCCAGGATGTCTACTGCAGGAAGTACCCTCATGGCCTCACCGGATCATCCGTTCGATGGGGATGACAAGGATGTCTCTAGCTCCCGCACGTTTGAGCAGGTTGATGAGCTGGTATACCCGTTCCTCCCCGACCACCGCATGCACCGCGACAAGGTTCTCCCTGGAAGCCACCTCCATCACCGTCGGGCCCGAGAGGCCCGGGAGCAGGCCCTTCACCTCTTCCAGCGCATCCCGTTGGATGTTCATCATCAGGTAGCACTGTCCGCGTGCCCGGATGACGCTCTCGAGCGCCACCAGGATCTCCTCCAGCTTCCCGGACATCTCCCGGTATGCGGTCCGGTTTGCGATCAAAACCGTGCTGGATGCGAGGATCTCGTCCAGGACCTCCAGCCTGTTCGTCTCCAGCGTGGTGCCCGAGCTGGTAAGGTCCACGATGGCGTCGGCAATCCCGAGGTAGGGCGTGGCCTCGCAGGCCCCGCTCACCGGGACGATCGAGACCCCGATCCCCTTCTCCCCGAAGTACTCGCCGGTGATCACCGGGAACTCGGTCGCGATCCGCGCCCCCTCAAGGTCATTGATCGTGGTAATATCCGCCTCTTCCGGGACTGCGAGGACCATCCGGGCCCTCCCGATGCCAAGGTCCAGCAGTTCCAGCACGTCCGCTCTCCGTTCGCGCACCATGTCCTGGCCGGTAATACCAAGGTCAGCCGCTCCGTTAGCGACATATGCCGGGATGTCGATGGGGCGGGCATAGAGGATCTCCACGTGCGGGTCGCAGGTCTTCGCGATCAGCCTGCGGTCTTTCCCGTTGGACATGTGGAGCCCGCTCTTCTCGAGGAGTTCGAGCACAGGCTGGGAAATGCGTCCCTTGCTCGGGACCGCGAGCCTGAGCACATCAGAACGTTTTGAGTTCACCCTTGATTACCTTCTCAGTGATACTCGTGATATCTGCAAGACCGTCATCGATGACCCCCTCGATCTCCTGTTCGAGGCCGCGGGTATCGGACCCTTCCCGGGGGATGTACTGGATGCTTGCCACGAGAGGATGGTCGATGGGCTTTCCGATCTGTGAGAGAAGCCGGATGTACATCTCCTCGATGCCGTCATTCTCCTGCACGGCCCTCTGGGCGAGCTGGGTCGCGAGCAGGTTGTAGATCTTGCCGATATGGTTGATGGGGTTCTTGCCGCTGGTCGCCTCCATGCTCATGGGGCGGTTGGGGGTGATGAGGCCGTTTGCCCGGTTCCCTCTCCCCACCGAACCGTCGTCGCCCATCTCGGCCGAGGTGCCGACCACGGTGAGAAAGAGGTCGCCGGAGATGTAGTTGTCCGCGGTATTGATATCCACCCGGACCTCACGGTCCGTGCATCCGCGGGCAATCCCCCCGATCCGTTCCTTCATCATATCCACGGTTTCGATATACTCCTTGATCCCCGGGCAGAACCGGTCGATCATGGCGATACAGAGGGTAAGATCGATCACGTCCCCGTCCCGGAGCCCCATGATCTTCACGTCCGGGCCGATCACCGGGAACCGGGGCCGGATCACGGCATCGATCTGGTTGCTCACCTCGAGGATGATCGTCTCGAGCTCGGAGAATGGCGCGTGTCCGACCCCGAACGAGGTGTCGTTTGCGTAGGGAATGGGGTTTTGGCCTGACGCCCGGAAGACCGCACAGAGGTCGGAGGACCCCTTCCCCATCCTGCAGTCGACGATGAGATCCTTCTCCATATCCAGGTAGCATAGCGTGGTGCGCAGATACTCTCTGGCCGCCTTCACCGCGATCGCATCCGCAGGGATGATCTTTCCCTCGTATTCCTTGGACGCCCGTCCGGTGAGCAGGACATAGATCGGGCGGGTGACCTTCCCCCCGCCGAACTTCGGGATCGATTCTCCGGCAACGATCTCTCCCTGGTCGGTATTGTGGTGGAGGACCGCGCCGCACTCCTCCATGTACGCCCTCGAAAGTGCTCTGCTCACTGCCTCTGCAACCCCATCGGCAAGGCTGTCCGGATGTCCGATACCCTTCCGTTCTGCAAGCTCAATCCGCTGTTGTTCGATGGGAGTCTGCTGTATGGCTTCAACCCTGATATTCCGCTTCATGGAGGTCCCCGAGTCATTGTACAGTAATTATACATATGGTGATTGATACTCACTTAATCGTTTCCGTATCAGATTTGCGGCGTTCTGCCTGTTTTTTTCCGGGAAAAGAGGGAAATGCCCAAACGACGGTCATTTCTGTATCGCGGTGATCCGTACATCAGAGCGGATGCTCAATTTTAACCGCCCGTTCTGGAATATCCGCACCATACCGCCGCTTTCAGAGATGGTTACCCCGACCACGGGCAGTAATTTTGTGATGGCGGCTGCGGCCCGGTGCCTGCCTCCAAGACCGCCCGGGAGTGAAAGATCGCTCGCACTCATGTCAAGGTACCTTCCTGCGGAGAGGATCTGGCCGTCCGAGTTCACGACGAAGACCCCGTCGATCTGGGCAAATTCCTTGACGCTCTCCCAGTTGTTCCGGTTCACGATATTGCAGGTTTCGGGACTCTGGCCCTGGAACGGGTTGAGGATTGCCTGGTGTGAGTGCTGGAGGATCGCTATCCCGTCGCCGATGATGAAGGCAGTCCCGATCTTGCGTCCTTCTCTCCCCTCCACCGCGATCTCCATGGCAAGCGTGAGCACCGCATGCATGACGTCCCGGGGCACATACTCCTCAAACTCCTTGACATTGATGAAACTTTTCGCCTCCCGGAGGTCGAAGAGGACGATGGCGTGGGGAAATACCCCGACCACCGTCCCCTCTTCCAGGGTCCTCGAGAGATAGAGGTGGACGGCGGCATTGGTGAGGTGGCGTTCTGAGACGTCCAGGAGGTCCTGCATGGTCATGTCCTTGAGGACGTCGAGCTGGAGATCCTCGACCCATACGATGGGGAGCGGGGCTTCGCAGTCGATCCGGGGGAGGAACGAAACCACTGCAACGGCGCCGATCTCCCTCGCAAGGGAGACTGCGCTGTTCATCATGGTCTTCGCGTTCATCGCAGATCCCGTATGATGCGGGGAATGTCCGAGGGTTTCTCTGCCACCGGTATCCCGAGGTCCCGGAGCCTCTGGATCTTAAACGATGCATCGCCCTCGCCCCCCTCGATGATCGCACCCGCATGCCCCATCCGTTTCTCGGGCGGGGCGGATTTCCCGGCGATGTAGGCCACCAGGGGGAGACTGCAGGCAGATGCGCCTTCTTCCTCGAGGTTCCCCCCCACCTCGCCGATCAGGACCACCGCGTCTGTCTCCGGGTCTTTCTCGAACCGGCCGATGGCGTCCACGAAGGTCTCGCCGATGACCGGGTCTCCCCCGATTCCGACCACCGTGCTCTGGCCGATCCCGGCCCTCGAGAGCTCGTCCACGACCTCGTAGGTGAGGGTGCCGCTCCGGGAGATCACTCCCACGCTCCCCCGAAGGAAGAGCTGGGAGGGCATGATGCCCAGTTTGAGCTCGCCGGGGGAGAGCAGGCCGGGGCAGTTCGGCCCCACCACCACAGTTCCCATGGTCCGGGCATAGGCGATCGCCCGCATGGTGTCGTGGACAGGAATATTCTCGGTGATCACCACCACCAGATCCATCCCGGCATGTGCGCCCTCCATGATGGAATCTGCCGCCGCACCTGCCGGGACAAAGATGATCTGGGCTTTTGCTTCCGGCTGCTCGTCCCGTGCCTCCCGCACGCTGTTATAGACCGGCACCCCGTGGACCTCTGTGCCTCCCTTCCCCGGGGTAACGCCGGCGATGGCGCCGCGGCCCCCGATCTTCCGGGCATACTCGTTCATGAGTGCGAGGTGGTATGCGCCCTGCTTACCGGTCGCTCCCTGCACGATCACGCCCGTGTTGCGGTCACCGTAGATCATCCGGCCGCCTCCACCGCCGCACGCACCACCTCATCCATCGTGTCGAGCATGAGGTAGCCGTGGCTCCCCAGGATCCGCTTTCCTTCCTTCTCGTTCGTCCCGGCGAGGCGGACGATCACCTGCGGTTCCACGCCCGCATCCACGATTCCCTGCGCGACCTCGTCGCACCTGGTGATCCCTCCGAGGAGGTTGATCACGATTACCTTCACCTCCGGCATCCCGGCCACCAGCCGCACGGCGTGCATCACCCGCTCTCTCTCTGCGCCCCCTCCCACATCGAGGAAGTTTGCAGCCTGTCCCCCGTAGTGCTCGATAAGGTCGAGCGTGGACATGGTGAGGCCGGCGCCATTTCCGATCACGCCGATGTTGCCGCCGAGTTCGACGTAGGAAAACCCGTGCGTATGGGCCTCGCGCTCCCGCTCGGAGAGGTCGCGGTTGACCGAGATCCCCTGCCGGGCGAGGGCATTGTCATCGATGATCAGCTTGGCGTCCGCGGCGTAGACCCCTCCTTCCCGGGTGGTGACGAGGGGGTTGATCTCGGCCAGCAGGGCGTCTTTCTCCCTGAAGACCTGGTAGAGTTTCTGGATGATGCGCCCGACCTCCTTCGGAGCGCTCCCCATGATATACCGAAGCTGGAAGGCGGGAATCTCGGAGAGCAGGGGAAAGATCGCCATCTTCCTCACTGCCTCAGGCCTCAACCGTGCGGTCTCCTCGATCTCCACGCCCCCGGTCTCCCCAAAGAGGACCACGGGCGCACGCAGTGAGCGGTTGATGGTGATGGAGAGATAGTACTCCTGCGTGATGGGCAGCTTCTCCTCCACGAGGATCCGGGAGACCGAAAGGCCCTTGATCGTCGATGCGAACATCTCGCGGGCACCATCGACCGCCTGCCCCCTTTCCACGATCCGGACGCCTCCTGCCTTCCCGCGGCCGCCCACGTCCACCTGCGCCTTCAACACCACTTCTTCCCCCATCTTGCTAAGGTGGATGGGCAGCTGGTCCGGTTCGGTGATGACCGCACCGTCCGGGACCGGGATATCAAACCTTGAAAAGATCTCTTTTGCCTCATACTCCAGCAGTTTCATGGCGACTCCGCCTCTGTGCCGACAAGTTCAAATCCGCGCCGGAGCGCTTTCGTGTTCAGTTCCTCTGTTCCACGGGGGACGCTGTCGAGCACCGCCTTCTCGATCGCATCCCTGCTCACCACGCCGGTTGCGGCCACCAGGGCCCCCAGCATGACGATATTTGCAACGATCACCCGCCCAAGGGTGGTCTTCGCCTCTCCAGTGGCAGGGATCTCGAAGTACCTGCAGCGGGGGTGTGACCTGACCAGGTCAGAATCGATGAGCATCACCGCGTCTCCAGGGGCGCTGGCCCCGTACTTGTCGTACCCCTGCTGGGACATGATGACGTAGATATCCGGGTGGGTTACTTTTGGAAAGAGGATGGGTGCGTCGTCGATGACCACCTGGCTCATGGACGCCCCGCCCCTTGCCTCCGGTCCGTATACCTGGGTCTGGACCGCGTATTTGTGGTCATAGAGCGCGGCGGCACGGCCGAGGATCACCGCAGAGAGGATGATCCCCTGTCCTCCGAATCCCGAGAACCGGACCTCCCTCCTCACTTCTGCACCCCCATGGCCGGTCGTGACCGCCGCACAAACTCGCCCACGGTGAACATATCTCCCGGAATATGTTCGCCCTTCTCCTCCATCCGTTTCTTTTTCTGGATAAGCAGGGAATGGGTCTTGAGGTACTGGATGGTGTCGGAGATCTGCCGCAGCTTGTTGTAGCGGCCATAGGAGGTGGGGCACTGGGTCATCGCCTCGATGAAGGAGAAGCCGGGCGTCTCAAGGCCCGTCTTCACGGCACGGGAGAGCTCCTTGACATGGTAGGAAGTCCAGCGTGCCACGTAGTTTGCCCCGGCCGCCGTCGCAAGTTCTGCAAGGTCGAAGACCGGCTCCACCGCCCCGTACGGCGTGGTGGTAGAGATGGCTCCCACCGGGGTGCACGGGCTTCCCTGCCCTCCGGTCATGCCATAGATCATGTTATTCATGCAGACCACGGTGATGTCGATATTCCTCCGGCATGCATGGATGAAATGGTTTCCGCCGATGGCGGCAAGGTCCCCGTCCCCGGTAAAGACCACCACGTGAAGCCGGGGATTTGCGAGCCTCACGCCGGTCGCAAATGCGAGCGCCCGGCCATGCGTGGTGTGGAGCGAGTCGGTGGCGATATACCCCGGTGCCCTGGAGGAACACCCGATCCCGGAGACAAAGACGGTCTCCTCCTTCTTCCAGCCCATCCCGTCCACCGCCTCGAGGGTGCAGTTGATCACCGTACCGTTCCCGCACCCGGTGCAGTAGATATGCGGCAGCCGGTCCTCGCGGAACCAGTCATCCACGCTCATCGCCCTGCCTCCACCACGGCCATGATCTCCTCCGGATGGTGGAGCTCGCCCCCGAGTTTCGGGATCGGGATCACCGGCTGGTCGACGTGCCGCTCGATCTCGCGGGCGATCTGGCCCAGGTTCAGCTCGGGAACGATGAAACGTTCTGCACTGGAAAATTTTTTCAGCAGCTGCTCCGGGAATGGCCAGACGATCCGCAGCTGGAGGTGACCGATCGATCCCTCGTCATGGTCATGGATGACCTGGAGTGCGGTTCTCGTGGGGGCGCCGTAGGTCACGATCACGGTCTCGGCATCAGGGTTCGTGATCGTGTAGTCCGCGATCTCGTGTCGCGCAGACTCGACCTTTCGCACCAGCCTCTGGACGAGTGCCGCGTGGATCTCGGGGTCGGTTGCGTCAGGGTACCCCCGTTCGTCGTGTGTGAGGCCTGTCACATGTACCGCGTAGCCCTGGCCGAACTCCGGGAACCCCGGAACATCGTCATCGCCGGCCGAGAACGGGAGCCTTCCCTTCTCCAGGGGTCGCCTGCGCTCGATCGGGACAGAGTCGGGGATCTCGATCCGCTCCCGCATATGCCCGATGATCTCGTCAGCCATCACAAAGACGGGAACCCTGAACCTGTCTGCAAGGTTGAACGACTTCGCGGTGAGATCAAAGATCTCCTGCACGCTCGCCGGGGTGAGTGCGATGACCGAGTAGTCGCCATGCGACCCGAACCGGCACTGGAGCATGTCTCCCTGGGCCCCCATGGTCGGCTGCCCGGTGCTGGGCCCGCCCCTCTGGATATTCACGACCACACAGGGGGTCTCGGTCATGGCAGCGAACCCCAGGTTCTCCATCATAAGGGAAAATCCCGGGCCGCTGGTTGCGGTCATCGCACGGGCGCCGGTCCATGATGCCCCGATCACCGCCCCGATACTCCCGAGCTCGTCCTCCATCTGGATGAAGACCCCGCCTTTTTTGGGGAGCTTGCGGGCCATGTGCTCGGCGATCTCTGTGGAGGGGGTGATGGGGTACCCGCCAAAGAACGTGCACCCGGCGGCGAGGGCCCCCTCGGCACAGGCAATGTTCCCCTGCATGAATTCAAGTCTGCTCAATACTCGATCACCACCTTCTTCCTCTCATACGGGGCCTCTTCCTCCCAGTCGATGGCCTGGTCAGGGCAGATCATCTTGCAGATGCCGCAGAGACGGCGTCCGTACAGGTGCTGCAGCCTGCAGTTCGGACACCGTTCGGGCCGGTCAAGCTCCGGGACCACGATCCCCCTCTCGTTCAGCTTCGTGCCTTCACGGAAGATCCGGTACGGGCAGACCATCGTGCAGAGATTGCATCCTTTACACCGGCTCTCGTCGATCACGAGTTTCATGGGCTCTTTTCCTTTAATATATTGCATCCTTCCCTACAAAAACCATCCCAAATGGAGGTTTGCCCCGTTCAGCACCGCCCTGTCCCGGTGAAGCGCCGGGTATACCGTGTATGCGCTTTTCCGCGGACCTCTTCGAAGAGGTCGCCTCCCGCACAATCGATCCCCACGACCAGGGGGAGCCGGTCAAGCCTGATGGCCCACACCGCCTCGGCCATCCCGAGGTCCTCGAAACAGACTCCAGTAAGCTCCATGCGGGAGGCAGCGAGTGCGGCACACCCCCCGGTGAATGCGAGGTAGACTGCCCTCCCCCGCATGGCATCCCTTGCCGGAGCCCCCATTCCCCCCTTCCCGATCAGGGCCCGGACCCCACGGTCGATGAGAAACCCGCTGAGCGTGTCCATCCGCGCCGAGGTGGTGGGGCCTGCTGCGATGATCCGCTTTCCCTGGACGACCGGCCCGCAGTGGTAGACGGCCGCTCCCTCCGGGTCGAAGGGGATCCCCTCCACCTGCATCCGGTGATGCGCCTCGTCGCGTGCCGTGTAGACGATGCCTGAGAGGGTGATCCGCTCTCCCGCGGCGAGCTCGCAGACCTCCTCCCCGAGCGGGGTGGCAAGGTCTTTCATGGGATCTCGACCTCCACGGTCGCACGCCGGGCGGCCCAGCACTGGACATTCACCGCAACCGGGAGGGACGCGGTATGGCAGGCGGCCTTCATCACCTTCACGGCAAGAGCGGTGGTGTCGCCGCCAAGCCCCATCGGGCCGATGCGGAGGGCGTTCACCGCATCGCAAAGGAACCTCTCATACGCGGTAGCAGGCTCGAGTGGGAGGAGGAGCGCTTTCTTCGCGAGTGCGGCCACCCCGTCAAAGGTGCTCCCGATGCCCACCCCGAGGATCACAGGCGGGCACGGTTTTCCCCCGGCAAGGAGCATGGTCTCCACCACGAACCGCTCGATGCCCTCCGCCTCGCCCGGGAGGAGCATGGTGCTGCGGGAGACATTCTCGGAACCGGCACCCTTGGGGAGGACCGTGATGGTGCACCGGTCCCCCGGCGCTACATGGACTGCCGGCATCCCCTGCCCGGTATTGTCCCCTGTATTCCTGCGGGTGCAGGGGTCCACCACATTGGGCCGGAGAGGGACTTCGACCGTGGCGCGGCGGACCCCGTCCTCCACGCCCTCGAGGATCTCCCTCGAAAGGGGGAGGTGCGGCGGGAGCGTGAGATAGATGATCGGGACCCCCGTGTCCTGGCAGAGCGGGACCCTCAACCGGCGGGCCACGGTAATGTTCTCGAGGATGTTGTCGAGCTCGGATCTTGCTACCGGATCGGTCTCAAAAGCCCGGGCCCGGGTGAGGGCCGAAAGCACGTCCTCGGGGAGCTCGAGCTCGGCCTTGCGGAATGCTGCGACCGTTGCCCCGGCCACCGCATCATGGAAACCCCGCCCCTCCGCTCGCGTCATGAAAGGTAATGACACACGAAAAGAAAAAAAGGCTCTTATGTAGGGATATTTATGAGACCCGGGAGCCGGCGGGCGAGATCAGGATGCTGACCGGTGAGGGAAGCTTGTGGCCGCCATGCCTGAGGGCGTCTTTTGCCTTATCCACGTTGGATTCGGTGGTGTAGATCGTGAAGACGATTTGGTTCGGTTCCACGCGTGCCGCGGTCCCCACGGCCTTTCCGAATGCAAGCCGCATCCCTTCTGACACACGGTCCGCCCCGGCACCGGTGGCCTGCTTGTTCTCCCTGAGGACGTGGTGGGGGTAGGTGCGGAGCTTGAGGTGGAAGTTGGCCCTGCCCAGATCCTTGATGAGCCGCCGGTTGATGCTCACACGTGCCGCTTCGAGGGCGGTGTGGCGGATCTGGCATGCTTCCTTGACTGCAAGGCTTACCTCGAACGGGAACGGATCGGTGAGGTTCCCCATGTCGAACTGGACGATCTTGCTGCCGGGCACCCCTCCCATATACTTTCGGCGGGTATATGCCTTTTTGGCGATATTCCTGTACATTTTGGCGGGTTTTCGTACCATACTTCCGTACTCCTGACTCTCGCAATGTGCTTTAAAAAGAGGGAATCTGAACTAATAAACCTTATGGGAGACCAGACATTTCTGCATTTCTCCCAGGATGTACCTGCGGACCGCGGCAAATTCAGGTTCGGTCCTCTCCCTGGGGCGGGGGAGGTTAACGGGGATGATTTCGCAGACTTTTCCAGGCCGCAAGCTGAGCATCACGATCCGGTCCGCAAGATAGACCGCCTCGTCCACGCTGTGGGTGACGAATATCACGGTCTTCCTGGTCTTTTCCCAGATCTCCAGGAGTTCCCGCTGCATCAAGTTCCTTGTCTGGGCATCGAGGGCTCCGAAGGGCTCGTCCATCAGCAGCACCTCCGGGTCGTTGGCAAGGGCACGGGCGATGGCAACCCTCTGCCGCATCCCGCCGGAGAGCTCGAAGGGATATGCGTCCCGGAACGCAGAGAGCCCCACCATCTCGAGGTACTTCTCCGCGATCCGGTCGCGTTCCGCTCTCTCCACCTGCTTCATCTCGAGGCCGAACTTGATGTTGTCGATCACGGTCCGCCACGGGAAGAGCGAGTATTCCTGGAAGACCATCCCCCTCTCGGGGTCCGGTCCGCTGATGGGCTTTCCCATGAGCTTCACCTCCCCGGAACTGGCGGACTCGAGGCCCGCGATGATCCGTAAAAGCGTGGTCTTCCCGCATCCCGAAGGCCCCACGATACAGACAAACTCCTTATCCTCGATCTCGAGGTTCACGTCCTCGAGTGCGACAACCTGCGCACCTTCCTTTTCGAAGGACTTCGTGAGATGTTCGATGGTGACCCTGCCCATTTTACATGACCTCCCCTTTACGCCACTTGAGGAGACGCTGGTCCACCAGGTGGCGGAATACCACGTCGATTCCCAGCCCGAGCAGGCCGAGGAGGAGCATGTACACCACCACGTTCGGGATCTGCTGGAGACTGTAGGAGACCCAGAGCTGGCGCCCGAGGCCCGCCCTTCCTCCCACGAAGAGTTCTGCGGCAACGAGACACATCCACCCGACGCCCATGGCGACCCTGACCCCGGTGGCGATCGAGGGGATGGCCGAAGGAAAGGCCACGTGCCTGATCAGGCTCGTGTCGGTGGAGCACCCGAGTACACGGGCGGCCTCCACGAAGACGCGTGGCACGCTCCGGAACCCCGAGTAGGTGTTGATGAGGATGGGGAAGAAGGCCCCAATGAAGACGATAAACCCGGCAGAGACCGAAGTGAGCCCGAACCAGATGATGGCAAACGGGATCCAGGCAAGGGGCGGGATGGGCCTGAGCACTTCGATGATCGGGTTTACGGCGATGTCGATCTCTCGGAACCATCCCATGGCGGTGCCGAGGGGGATGCCGATGAAAAGGGCGGCACCCACCCCAATCCCGAAGTGAGTGAGGCTCACCGAGAAATCTCCAAGGAGCCTTCCGCTCTCGAGCAAAACCAGAAAAGCCCGTACAACGTCCAGGAAACTCGGGAGGAGGTTTGGGTTGTCGACCAAAAAGTCTGCCACCAGCTGCCAGAGTACGATCACAAGGCCGGTAGTGGCCAGCGGAATCAGGATCCCGTCTCTCTTTAACCTGTCCGCCTTCATATCCTCAACTCAAAAAAACCATTCCTTCGTGGTTAGATCAGGGGGAATGTAGCTGTTTGTCGGCGTCCTCCCATAAATGTTGTTAAAATTTCGGTAAAAAAAGGGATTACCCTTTTATCCTGTCATAAAAAGACGTATCGAAGAGATCATCCTTGGTCAGTGGTTTTGAGATATACCCGAGTTCGAACTGCACCTGCGAGTACTGCACCACCGAGTCGACGATGATATTGGGGTCAGAGATCCAGGTCCCGTCCCATTCGTTCAGCGATTTCTTCACCACCTCGATATCCTGCCCTATCTTCCGGGCAAAGATCTCGGCGGCCTCGTCCGTGTTCTCGATATTATACTCGGTGGCCCTGATGTGTGTCCTCACGATCTGCTCCACCACGTCAGGATGGTTCCTGATGAGGTCGCCGCTCGCCACCAGCACGCAGCAGGCGTGGGTCGGGAACATCTCTCCTGACTTTACCACTGTCCTCCCTGCACCCGCAGCCTCGATGACTGCAGGCGAGGGGTGCGGGAGGAAGACGCCGTCCACCTGGCCCGCCGTGATCGCGGTTATCGCGTCCCCGGGTCCCATGCCCACGATCTCCACATCTGTCTCAGGGTCAAGACCATTCATGCCGAGCCAGTCACGGAGCAGCGTGTCTTGGATGGTCCCGGGCGGGAACGTGGCGATCTTGAGATCCCGGAGGTCCTCGGGGGATTCGTACGGTATCTCCGGCCTCAGGACGAGGTCTGACCCCTGCGTCTGCACTCCGGCGATGATCTTTGCATCAAGATTGCTGTTTGCCACCGCCACCACGAAGGGGGCTGCCCCCACGTACGCAATCTCGATCTCTCCGGCGATCATGGCCGTCATCTCTGGCGCACCGGTGGGGAACTCGCGGTCCGTGACAGTGGTGATGCCGAAGGGCTCAAGATCCTCCTGCCACCACCCTTTCTCCATGGCGGTCATGTGGGCTATCTGGTGGGTGGAGGGCTGGTACCCGATCGAGAGCTCGGTCAGCCCGGTTTCTGTGGTGCATCCGCTGAGCAGCACTGCTGCCGCAAGCAGCGCAGCGACAAGTATCATTCCATGCCTTACGTTCATACGCTATTCACCTCATATTCCGGTGTGAATTTTTGGGGTTTCCCTCAATAAATATATTGTGAATATATGCAATTAAAATTTGCCTTATGGGGAAAAATATTATATAAAAATTGTATATTCAGGAATATATTATCCCTTACTGTCGAGAAAGGCAGGTGTTCTGCGGCCATCCCCTTTTATGCGAGCGTTCATCACTCCCGACTTCCTACTTTATGCAAAGGAGCGGATGATAAATGGTGAGAGACACTCTTCGTGAAGGCCGGCTTGGAATGATGCGCCCGACCGGCGTGGTGGAATTTCTCTCGTCCATGAAGGCGGACCGGATGATCGCGGAGGCGGATGTACTGGTAGACATCGCCCATCTCCTCATGCTGCGGCGCCAGGGCATCGTGGACGGGAAGACTGCCGAAACGCTTCTTTCGGCACTCCTTGATCTCTATGATGCGGGGGTTCCGGAGGAGGCGTTCGACGACCGGTTCGAGGATATTCATGCAGGAATCGAGGCATACCTCATCGAACGGGTGGGGGTGGATCCCGGCGGGAGGCTGCATATCGGCAGGTCACGGAACGATGAGGTGGCAACGTGCATCCGCATGCAGCTCCGGACACTGCTCCTCGGGCAGATGGAAGCGCTTCTCCAGCTGCGCCGGGTGATCCTGGATACGGCGGCCGGACACCGGGAAAGCATCATGCCCGGGTTTACCCACCTCCAGCACGCCCAGCCCACTACCCTGGCCCACCACCTCCTCGCCTACGAACAGGCGTTCGGGCGGGATTTCTCCCGCCTGCAGGGCACCATCGGGCGGGTGAACCGGTGTCCGCTCGGTGCGGCCGCGTTCGCGTCGACCGGGTACCCCATCGACCGGGAATACGTATCGGAGATCCTGGGATTTTCCGCACCCCTCCAGAATACCATGGACGCGGTCTCTGCCCGCGATGATATGGTAGAAGCCATCGCCGTCTGTGCGATCACCATGTCTACGGTGAGCAGGCTTGCCGAAGAGCTGGTGCTGTGGAGCACCGGGTTTGTGCGTTTCGCAACCCTGGATGACGCCTACTCATCCACGAGCTCCATCATGCCCCAGAAGAAGAATCCGGACATCCCAGAGTTGATCAGGGGCAAGAGCGGGCGTGTCACTGGTTCTCTTGTTTCCCTGCTGATGACAGTCAAGGGGTTGCCGATGACCTATAACAGGGACCTCCAGG
>JAVVFN010000140.1:0-4036 GCA_032250645.1 Methanomicrobiaceae archaeon
CACCGGGGCCAATGCCTCATTCGCCTTCCGGACCTGGACCCTGCCAGGCCTGGCAAGCGACATCCCGACCAGAAACACGTAGAACGGGATTTTCCTGAGTGATTTTTTATGCGTGAAGGGGAAGTTGCGTGCCTCTTTCAGGACCGCTCCCATATAGAGGGGCGTTCCGAGTACCACAGCTGAGTATGCGGTGCAGTCGTTCACCCCCGCTGCCCGGCGCACATCCACCTGCATGCCCGCATCTCTCATGGCAGTGCCGATGGCTTCTGCAACCTCTCGCGTGGTACCCCGCAGCGTGGCATAGGCAACAAGCACGTGTGGCGGCATGACGAGTCAATCGGTCTGGCAGGTGATGAATGATGCGGTGATCAGACAGCTATAAATATCCTCACCGGGGAGGACACTTGCATGAAACACACTCACTGCATGATCCTGATCGGGGTATTGCTTGTCCTCGTGATCGCGGTCGCACCGGTGGCTGCTCACGCTCCTGCAAACCTGGTTCTCTCTTACGATCCGGTTGAAGGCGAACTGCAGGCGACATTCACCCACGAGGTGGCAGACCCGTCAACCCATTACATCAAGAAGGTCAGGCTGGAGGTGGAAGGCGGCCCGGATCTTCTCGAACAGGAGTACACGTCACAGCCAACCACTTCCACCTACACCTACACCTACCCCCTTTCGATCGATCCTGGGACTACTATCCGGGTACGCGGCGAGTGCAATATCGGCGGCGAGGTGCAGAGGAGTCTTTTGGTCAGTGGCGGGCAGAATCCCGCTGAAACGACTGCCACCTCCACAGTAACTCCCACTTCATCCCCGTCTGCATCCCCCACGATGACAACCCCGGTGACAACCATACCACCAACCACTGCAGAGGCGGCAGGGTTCACCTTCCCCCTCGTATTCATCGCTTGGGCGGCCGCGGCTGCCATGCTCTGCAAGAGGGACTAGCGGCCGGGCAGCGGGCAGGGATATCCCACGGAAAACCGGGAGGTTTCTTTCCTCTCACGGAGCGGTGTCTGGCTCTGCGGGGGCAGGAGAGGACGACCCCAGATCCGCTGCAATATTCTCTGCCCACTCCCTGATCCGGTCCCAGTCCCGGTGATCTTCATAATTTTTACCGCCGAGCTTCATGAGGAACCCTATGACCGGGAAGTAGGACGGGTCAAACCTCCCGGCGAAATGCTCCACCCCGGCGAGGGAAACCGCGTTTCGGATAGGGGCAAGGGCCGCATCGGCCTTCTTTATATTCTCCTCGCTCCTCTCCGCCACCCCGAGTTCGACAGTGAAGGCAAAGACCGTTCGGGCCTCAAGGTCTTTTGCATTTTTTTCGGCAAAAATGGCCGCATCTTTGATGATCCGCCCGGCATAAATGGGGCTCCCGATGATCACCGCATGGTAGGACGCGACATCCCCGGCTTCCTTCGCAGGAAGGGCCTCGGCAGTGAGGCCGGCGGCATTCAGCGTCTTGCTGATCGCCTCGGCGATCTCCTTTGTGGTATTATGTTTGGTCGCATACGCGATGAGAACTGACTCTGGCATAGCAGGGGATAGTTGCGAGAGAGAGATAAAGGGATGGGGCGGAGGCTGGGGACTCCCCGAACGGTTATGAACCGCCCGGCATAATACTTTTTTCAATGGATGGGCACGTGGCCCGGTTGCGGTCAGAGAGGATCACCACGCCTGCGGGCGAGTTTACCCTTGACTTAGAGGAGGAGGATCTCTCGGAGATCTATCCGGGGCTGGTCCGGTATGCGGTCCGGATCGTGCGTGGAGAGGAGGAGATTGCAGTATTCCGCACCAACACCTACGAATATGCGCCGCAGATCCCCCTCGACGCACGCTCGGCCGCTGAGGAGCAGTATGCGTCCTGGAAAGAGCACCTCTCCACGCACCCGGCAGAGTTTGTCGAGCTCCTGCCCCCACAGAAGCCCGAATGCCTGCCGCCGGTGGAGGCCGCGGAAGTGGTGGTGGTGCAGGGGAGCGCCCGCCCGGGAGGAAATTCCAGCATCATTGCCGAATGGGGCGCAGAGGAGGCAGAACGGCAGGGCAGGACTTCCCGTGTCATATACCTCCATGACCTGGAGATCCACCCCTGCATCGGCTGTTACTGGTGCTATAATACCGGGCACTGCACCTATGAGGACGATATGACTGGAGTGATCCATGCGATCCGGCAGGCCTCGATCCTCGTCATCTGCACCCCGGTCTACACGAACACCGTCCCTGCGGGGCTCAAGGCGATGGTGGACCGGTGCCAGGCCTACCATGCCCGGCAACTGCTCACCGGAGAGCGGGGGGTGGCAAAGGGCCTCCTCTTCTCTGTTGCAGGGAGAACGGGGGTGGAGAATTTCACCTGCGTGGTGAGCGTGGCGAATGCATATATGCGAAACCTCGGGATCGAACCGGCAGAACCAGTGCTCTTTGACGGGCTCGACGAGATCAGGGACATCCGCCACATCCCCGGTGCAGAAGAACGCGTGCGCAGCGCCGTCAGGGCTGTGCTTGGCTGAAGAGAACGGTCAGAATGCTGATAATCGCTCAGGCGGGGAGATCGCGTCAGCGGACCCTGCTATTGAGTCGGATCACGGTATCAGAATAGTCCCCTGCCTCCGGGGCGGGAGCAGGACAGAACCCGCTGAACCGCGACCTGATCTCCTGGAACGATACTCGCTCTTCCAGGAGGATTTTTGCCCGGAGACCATCGGAGTCCCCGGAGATCAGGTGCATAAGACGGTCAGTATTCAAGGTGTGTTCCTCCATTCAGATCACCTCCCGGGGGAGGATGATTGCAATGCTCATGTGGGTGTCTCTCAGAGTGAGAAGAGCTGCGACCAGGGAAGGAGACGAGGTGGGTGTGGGGTTTGCTTCCTGGTTTGTTCCCTTCGCCTGCCCGCAGCCGGAAGAAGAACAGAAAATCCCTCCGGGGAGCGCTTGAGAGGTGGGGAGTGCAAGGATTCTCTGCAGCGCTCTCTCTGGATGATCTGTGCGACGGTTCCTTCGGGCATGCAGATCATGCCCTGCACTCTCGGCCGTCCGGACGCACGAAGCGAGGGGCCGGCACGCATCCGTGATACTCCTGCCGCCCGCTTCAAACGCCTCTTCGGCGTCATTGAGGTGATCTCCTGCATTTTCGGGAAGGGGCCATGGGAAGCATGCCGGGAGCTGGCAGAACTCATGCTGCCTCCGGGCAACAGGAACGAATTGATAATCTGGAGAGAGAACTGCCCCTTCCATCTCTTCACTTCCATCCAGACGGTCACCTGCCGGACATATAAAAGGAGCAAATGGCGGTGGTTTGAGGGTTGAACTGATCGGTTCAATGCTTCTCAAATCAGGACAGGCCTTTTGCCAGGGATAATCCCCATCTGCATCTTCGCACGGACCGGGTCCCGCTGCATCGGGATCCCTCGGATCTCCACCGAACCTTCATCAGGGGAGAGCACTCCGGTGAGCATCCTGATGGTGGTGGTCTTCCCGGCTCCGTTCGGACCGAGAAAGCCGAAAATTTCCCCTTCTTCCACGGAAAAACTGACTTCGTCCACCGCGACCAGTTCCCCGAACCTCTTGGTGAGGCGGTCTGCACGGATTGCAACGGGCACGATTCTTATGCCTCCCGGACGGCGTGGTAGTCCTGATCTTTCCTCTCCACCCGGCCGATCGCCGAAAGGTCGTCAAGGGCCCGGGCAAGGGCCTCCTCCGGTGCCCGGATCTCGAAACGCTCACGGAGCCTGCGGTCGATATCCCTGAATGAACCGGGCCCCTTCGAGAGCACCCGTTCCACGAAGCCCACCAGGTCCTCGTGCACGGCCCACGGGTAGATGACCCAGCACCATTCATCCATGTACTCTGCGTAATAATCGGGAGTAAAGGCGCTCGTGAACTTGTGCTGGAGCACCCCGGTCCTGACCTCCGCCGGGTCCCTTCCTTCCACGTACTCCACCGCCACCTGGAGCGTCTCGCCAGTATCGGTGATATCATCGATGATCAGGACTTTTAAGTCCCCTACATCTACCGAAAGGGGGAACCGCAC
>JAVVFN010000141.1:0-4012 GCA_032250645.1 Methanomicrobiaceae archaeon
GTGAGCTGCTCACGGGTGATCAGGTAGACCAGCGAGCCGATCATCCGGGCATCGACATAATCGCCTTCAATCGTGTAGTCTTTCAGCAACCTGGGATGCTCCCGGTCACCGATATCATAGATCATGGTATGCGTGACAGGTGAATAGGGGCGGTAATAGGGAGGTACCGGCGCAATCTGTGAATCTGCAGGCTGTGAACCGGTCCCGGATAGTTCCGTTCCTGTACTGAAGAGTACAAGACGGCTGCCACTGACAAAGATGTCCTTCGGGATATCGGCGATCTCGGTTTCGGATACTACTGAGGCATCTTCTGCGGGATGGGCGTCGATAATGGCAAGAGTCTGGCCGGAAATCGTGTAAATATACTTGTTGTCATTTTTGATGATATCGGGCTCATCGACCCCGGCAACCTGGATATTGGTCTTCGAGTACTCGACACTCTGGGGAAAGGGGGGTGGAGCGATACTCATACCGGATTCCTGCGCTGAACGCCCGTCAGCATTCGAATCGGTGCTCCACCCCACTGTAGGAACAAATGTGGGGTAATATCCGTCCTGCTGGCTCTTTGCAATCGAATCTTTGAGATATTGCTCAATCTCGGCAGTTGAATTGAACTTCTTCAGTTCTGATGAGGCGAGGGTGGGAGTTGCAGGAATGCCCATGCATCCCGATCCAATGACCGCGACGAGGACGAGTGAGGCACAGAGTAGGAGGAGCGTATGTTTGGTGACATCATCCATAGCAGGCATATAGGGAGAAGATGTCATCAATCTGGCGTTAACTTCGAATTATTTCGCAGTTTATGGGCGAGAAAATGAGAGAAAACGAGGAATGAGGGATAAACAGTTGAGGGAGGAGGAAGCGGCTATCCTCGGATCCGTGTGAATTCCCGGTCGCCGATGGAAATCCGTGAACGCTGGGATGAATAAGACCAAGATGACTCTGCTAAACTTCGTGCTGATTTCATAAATGAAACTGCCTTTATTTGAATAGGCCATAGGGCTTTTCTATTTCACCACATTTTTTAACATGATGATGAACGGCAGTATGAGTCCGGCTACATCAATTATGGTCCATAGTTTTCTGTCACAGGTAGCCGTGATCTCCCCGGAATGCCGCTGCAGTTGTTACGCTTATTATTCTGGGATCTTGTAGAATCTACCGTTCCATCGCCCGCTTCCGCATCTCCGGCGGCATCTTCTCGATCGCGTAGCGAAGGGCAGTGCGGGGCATCACGTCCTTATGGCTCATCACGTATTCGAACACCGCATCACGGTGCGCCTTGCTCGCTTCCTTGAGCATCCAGCCGTAGCCCTTCTGCACGAGGTCGTCGGGATCAGTCAGCAGGAGGTCGGCGATGGCGAATATCTCTTTAAGGAACCTGCCCTTTCGGGCGGGCAGCACGAGCGTGACCGCCGCACCACGCCTCACCCACCGGTTCTCGGAGCGAGTCCAGTCCTCGAGTCTTCCGATGAATTCCGGGTACTGCTCGATGAACGACCCGATCGCGTGGTTGCAGAGGGTATCGCACTCGGCCCAGTTAGAGACGGAGGTGAAAAGCCACCTCTCAAGCACCGAAAAGTCCTCCGGGACGAAGCGTGCCCTCACCCGGTCCGCCCAGTCGTAGGCGATGAAGGCCTCTTCCATGTAGCCCGATTCGAGCAGCTCCTCACAGAGCCCGAAGATCTCCTGTTTGTCGCGGTCCCGTATCTCCTGGAAATACCGTGTTGCGATCGTGCGGACGGCCGCGGTCCGGAGCCCGTAACATTTCACCTCTTCCTTGAAGAAGCGGGCGGCGCTCTCCCGGATGGACTCGTCCGCCTGTGCCTGGAGTTCGGCCCGGATCCCGGAGACGATCTCGCGAGTCATTGCCCCCTTACTTTGCTTCCGGGTCTTCCTCGAAGATCCCGAACCGGTTCTGCTCGGTATCGGTGCAGACCGCGAGGTACCCGAATCCCGGGATGGGGGTCTTCGGGAGGAGGACGGTCCCGCCGAGGCGCATCACCTGCGGGAGGCAGGCATCGACCGACTCGACCCCGAAGTAGGGCATGATCTGCTGGTCGGGGGCTCCCCGCTTTCCCATCCCGCCCCTCACTCCTTCCTCGTTTTCAAGGGTCCGGGTCTCGATCAGGTAGTACTCCATCGGTCCGGGGTATTTTGTAAACTTCCAGCCAAAGAGCTCGGAATAGAACGTTTCTGCCCGTGCCAGGTCGTCTGCGGGCAGGTCAAAGTGCACAATCGAAGACATACATCATTCTCCAGTTTCATTGTTACGGCAGTCCCACCAGTGCATTGTGCAGGATGTCCATCGTGTTACGCAGAGCCCTCCCTGCGTCCCGCAGGTGGTGGTAGATTTCACGTTTCCGGAGCGCCGCCATGGCATTATCAGTATGGAGGAGCGTGGCCATGCTGCGGATATACTCCTCCTCTATATCCCGCATCGCACCCCTCGCTTCGTGGATCAGCTTCTCCGCCCGGCGTTTATCAGCGCCCATGATCTTCACGGCCAGCGCCACGCACTCGGTGCCGAGGAGGAGGGCCTGCCCCATCTCGCGGATCGGGCCGTCCGGCTTCACCCCGAAGGCGTACATCTCCTGTGCCGTCTCGTTTGAGAAGTTGAGGATGTAGTCCATCTGCCGCGAGAGGCTGTAGATGTCCTGCCGGTCAAAGGGGGTGGAGAAGGACTGGATCAGCTTGTCCTCCATCCTGAGGCGGAACTGGTCCACCTCCTCCTCGATCTCATCCAGGTGCCGCGGCTCTTCCTGCGTCTCTGCATTCAGCCAGATCACGAGCGTGTGCACCCCTTCGAGTGTCCTCTCCGCCTGCTCGGCAAGCATGCCCTCAAAGTCGTGCGCCTGCGGGAAGATGGAGCTGAACATCCTTCTTTTTCTCCCTGTCTCATTCTCTTTCTGACCCGGTTCCATTGGCTCACACTCCTGTCACGAGGGCGGTCGCAAGATAGATGGCAGCCCCGATCCCTATAGTGACCGGGATCGTCATCAGCATTGCCATCACGATATTCTGGCCCACCGACCAGGCTACCTTCTTCGGGTTCTCGGCTGCACCCACGCCAAGCACCGATGTGGAGATGATGTGGGTGGAGGAAACCGGGGCGCCGATAAGGGTGGAGATGGCGATCGATGCCCCGGAGAAGAACTGGGAGTCGAATGAATGGATCGGTTCGATCCGGAAGATCCGGTGGCCCACCGTGTGCATGATCCGCCACCCGCCCCCGATGGTCCCTGCCCCGATGAGGATCGCACATGCGAACCTCGCCCAGATCGGCACCTCCACCAAACCCCCTCCTCCGGCCGCCAGCACGAGCGCGATGATCCCGAGCTGCTTCTGGGTATCGTTTGCCCCGTTCGAAAATGCCATGGCAGCGGTCACGAGCCAGTTTGCCTGCACGATCCTCCGGTTGACGGTGCGTTGTGCGTTACGGAGCAGGAATCCAGTTCCCTTCCGCATGCAGAAACTTCCTGCAAACCCGATGAGCACAGAGACCACGAGGAACGTGAACACCTTGGCAAGGCCGACCAGTGCGTGGGGCGGGGTGACCAGTTCTTCCCAGCCCCAGAAGATGCTCCCGGGCCCTGCCGCTACCAGGGCCGCGCCGATCAATCCCCCGATGATCGCGTGGGTCGAAGAGGAGGGAAGCGCATACTTCCAGGTGAGCACGTTCCAGAAGATCGCCGCCACCAGTGCGGCAAAGAGGACGGCGACGGTCCGACCCCCCCCGCCAGGGCTGACGAGGCTGGCAAGGGTGAGGGCGACCGCGCTTCCCCCGAGAATCGCACCGAGGACGACCATGAACGCCACCCACAGGATCCCGGCCTTCGGGGTTGCAGAACGTGATGCAATGAAAGTTGCCGCCACGGTGGCCGCGTCCTGGAACCCGTTTGTAAACGTGAACACGAACGCGAGCAGCACGGTGATGGCCATGGCGACCAGCATGAACATACGGGAATCCCTTGCAACGGTAATCTTTCCCTGGAGGTATAAAAAATGCCTC
>JAVVFN010000142.1:0-3951 GCA_032250645.1 Methanomicrobiaceae archaeon
TTGCGGAACTGGAAGTCGCGGAGCGCTCGTAAAAAGTCAATTTTTCGAAAGAATTTCCAGTTCACATCAGAGAAGAAGAGTTCTGAATAGACCGACTGCCAGATCAGAAAATCGGTCAGGTGGTCTCCCCCTGTCTTGATCACCAGATCCGGTTCGTAACGGAACTTCAGGTGATTCTCGATCACCTCTTCATCCACCTCTTCAGGAGCAATATCGCCTGCCGCAAGATCCCTGATGCAATGGGTGATCTCCTCCCTCCCGCTCATGCCGATAGCGACCACGACCTCGATCCCCTCCCCGCACTCCTCGCAGCAGTCCCCGTAATAGATGGTGAGGTGGCAGTCTTCCCCGATCTCGCGGATCATGGGGAGATATGCATCCATCGAACCGGGATCAGGCGTGCTCATATGAAAGGTGACCCGGGGGATCTTCATCTGCCGGCACCAGGAGGCTACATCAACGATCTTCCGGGGGGCCTCTATCATGTCGCTGCCGTCGATCATGAAGCAGATATGACGGGGGAGGGTGTGGATCGAACGCTTCAGGTGGTGCTCATAGATCCATCTGATCATGCCGCCCACTCCAGCAGCTGTGGGGTGCTGAGGGTATTGATCACGTCTCCTTTTCTGCACCACCCGCGCCGTGCAGTCATCACCCCATTGGAGATGAGCTCCATCTCCCCTGCCCGGTGGGCATCGGTGCCGATGGCAAGTTTTGTTCCTTCTCCCACCGATGCACGGGCCCCTTCACCGTCGAGGTCGAGCCGGTAGGGTGAGGCATTGATCTCGAGCGCGGTTCCCGCATCCCGTGCAGCCTCGATGACCCGTTCCATATCGATGGCATACGGTTCGCGTCTCCCGATCAGCCGTCCGGTAGGATGGGCAATGATGTTCACCTGGTCGTGCTGGATGGCGGCGATCATCCTCCGCGTGAGGAGGTCTTTTTCCTGCTTAAAACCAGAATGGATGGCGGCGATCACGATATCAAGATCTGAGAGCACGCTTCCAGGGAGTCCGAGCCTCCCGTCACTCAGGATATCCACCTCCACGCCGGAGAGGACATGGCAGGAGGAGTTGCGGTTGACCTGTTCAATCTCGTGAGACTGGCGCGAAAGATCGTCCTTCCCCAAGCCCCCGGCCACCCCGAGCGTCCCGGAGTGGTCGGTGCACGCGATGTACTCGTACCCCCTCTTCTCCCCTGCGCGAGCCAGTTCCTCGATGGAGAGCACCCCGTCGCTCCAGGTGCTGTGGAGATGGAGGTCCCCCCGAATGTCCCCCTGGCAGACCAGCTCCGGGAGCGTTCCCGCCAGCGCAGCCTCGACCTCTCCATGGTCCTCGCGGAGCTCAGGGGGGATGTATTCCATTCCGAGGTGGGTGAAGATCGATTCTTCGTCCTCAAAGGTATGCTCCTTCCCGGTCTCCTTCTCCATGATCCCGTACTCGTTCAGCTTCCAGCTGTGCATGGCCGCGATGCCCCTGAGGCGGATATTGAAGGCCTTTGAACCGGTCAGGTAGAGGAGCATGGTGCCGTACCGGGAAGGAGAGGAATACCTGATGTCGACTCTCTGCCCACCGATACGGAGGGAGGTGTTCCGGTCCCCCTCTTCGATCACCTCATCGGCAAGACGGGCGAGACGGGGATTGAGCTGCCGGGGAGACTCTGTGGAGACGATGTCGATGTCCCCGATAGTGCTCTTTCCCCTCCGCCAGCTGCCCGCCACGGTATAGGTGCCCGGGGTCAGCACCGCTGCCACCGCCCCGATGATACGCCCCGCACTGAATCGATCCATCCGGCTGCTCCGCGCACGATATGCAGCAATCGCCCTGAGAATCTCCCCCTCCTTCTTTGCACCAAACCCGCTGAGGGCACGTATGCGCCGGTTTCTGGCCGCGGCCTCGAGTTCTGTGATGTTCGTGATCCCGAGCCTCTTCCAGAGCTTATGCACGGTCTTCGGCCCCACGCCATCCAGCTCCAGCAGTTCCACAAGTCCCCCCGGCATGGACCGTTTCAGTTCCTCAAGTTCGGCGATCTCGCCCTTCTTTCCGAGCTCGACGATCTTGGCCGCGATATTTCTCCCGATTCCCGGGAGGAGGGCGAGCTCTTCGGGGGAGAGGTGCACGAGCGGAACCGGGCTTCGCCTCGCAGTCTCGCTGGCCCGTTCGTATGCGCGGATCTTGAATGAATCCTCTCCGGTGATCTCGAGCAGCTGCCCGTAATATTTCAGCAGCTCTGACACCTGCGCATTCGAGATCTCCATGTGTATACCTCATTCTTCTCAATTATTAAAGGGGAAGCATTCCAGCACCCTTTCCCCCCCGTATTGTGGAAATTCCCGTCCATTCTGTTTGACGCCATCCAAACCGATAAGACTGGTGGAGAAGCACCTCTTTTATGCAACCCTCTGAGGCCGAGGATTTTCTGGAGGCAGTCCTGATCCTCTCTGAGGAGGCCGGGGATCGGGTCAGGGAGGCGGATCTCGCTTCGCGACTGAACCTCTCTTCGCAGGAGGTGTCGGCACGGGCAGAGAGCCTGGTCTCAGAGGGAGACCTTGTGCGGCATCCCCCCCAGCAGCTGGAACTCACCGCGAAAGGAAAAGCACAGGCCGAAGCGGTCTCCCGCAAACATCGCACACTTGAATATTTCCTCAGCGAGATGCTGGGAATAGAAGCGGAGGCAGCGTCAGAAGAGGCATGCAGGCTGGAGCATGATGTCTCAGACGAGACCATTGACCGCCTCTCCTTCTACCTCGAGCGCCCCTGCCCCCTGCGCCGGGGCAAGAGGCATGGGATCCTGGGGAGGATTCGGCATGCCGGGAAGAGCCTCCTTGACTTTAAGGAAGGGGCCGAGGTCACCGTGGTGATGGTGAAGGGGCTCGGGTGGAACCGGCGGCTCATCGACCTCGGTATCATCCCCGGAGAAAAGCTGAAATTACGGAGAAAATTACGAAACCGGTCCGTGGTCGTTCATGTGAAAGGGGCCGACGTGGCGCTCAGCCCCGAGGTAGCCTGCACCATTTTTGTGGAGTGAAGGGATGAGGATCGCGCTTGTGGGGAACCCCAGTGTCGGCAAGTCATTGATATTCAACCAGCTCACCGGAGTAGGGGTGGAGGTGAGCAACTACCCGGGAACCACCGTGGAGCTCAAGGGGGGAAGTACGTGCTTCCAGCGGGAGATGGTCGAGATCGTGGACCTCCCCGGCATCTACTCGCTTGAGGGAGAATCCAAGGAGGAGGAGCTGGTCCGCACCTATCTTATGCGGGGAGAGGCCGATGCGGTCGTCCTGGTGATGGATGCCACCAAACTGGAACGCAACCTCTATCTCCTCCTGCAGGTCGCGGAGTTCGGGATCCCCATGATCGCCGTGCTGAACATAATGGACGAGCTGGCACGGGAGGGATATGAGATTGATACCGATCTGCTCGAGGAGCATCTCGGCATCCCGGTTGTCCCTACTGCGGCCTCGCTCGGGCAGAACGTATCGCGTATCGTGCCCGAGGCACTCGGGAATGCGACCTCCTCCCCGGTGAGGGTCCCGTACGACCGGAGCGTGGAAGCCGCCATACACAGCCTTGAAAAGACATTCGGGGCAGGGAGGGCCACCTGCATCTGGGCCCTTGTGGGGCTCGGGACCGATATGGCGCTCCTTGAAGCGGCCGCACCGGTCAGTGAAGAGATCGAGGCCCGGCACCGGATGACCGTACCCCAGATCATCGCCGCAAACCGCCACAACTTTGCCCGGGAGATCAGGAAAGAGGTGATGGTGCAGCGCCCGGCATCACGCCGCCCTGACCTCGATCAGGTCCTCACCAGCACCCTCACCGGGATCCCCATCCTCATCCTCAGCCTGATCGGGATCCTGCTCGTGGTCTTCACGCTGGGCACCTTCCTCGAGGAGACGATCGTGGCGCTTTTTGAGCAGTTCGCAGTCGAACCGCTCCGTACCATGAGTCT
>JAVVFN010000143.1:0-3944 GCA_032250645.1 Methanomicrobiaceae archaeon
TTGGGACGCTGAGGCGGGCCATCGCCAAGGATCCCGCTTCGCTGGCGGCCGAGCGGGCCCGGGAGATGCTCGGCGAGCAGGGCGTTCCATACGTCGCGCCGGTCGATCCGGCGGACCTGATCCTGCCCCGGGGGTGCAGGGTGGACGGCCTCTCGCTCCCGTGGTTTTCCTGCTATGATATCGTGCGGGAGGAAGAGGTGCTCGTACCCGCCCACGCCGTCTTCCACCCGTTGCCGGGAAATACGCCTCCGCTCTTCCGTACCAATACCAACGGGCTTGCGTCCGGCAATACCCTCGAGGAAGCGGTCTTCCATGCTCTTGCCGAGGTCATCGAGCGGGACGCGTGGTCCCTTGCGGAGGCGGCAAAGGATCTCGGTCCCAGGGTGGACGGGATTACAGAAGGGAAGGCGGCGTGGATGCTGGAGCGGTTCGCGGAAGCGGGGGTATCGGTGGTGGTTCGCGACATCACCTCGGAGGTCGGCATCCCCACCATCGCCGCTGCCTCGGACGACGAGAGGCTCCGCGACCCTGCCCTCCTCACCCTTGGCATAGGTACCCACACGTCCGGAAAGGTGGCGCTGATGCGGGCGCTGACCGAGGTGGCCCAGAGCCGTCTCACCCAGATCCACGGGGCCCGTGAGGATACCACGGTTGCTGATCTCCGGAGGAAGATGGGGTATGAACGGGTACGGAGAATGAACCGTCGTTATTTCGAGAGCAGGTCCACCATCCCCTTTGCAGAGGTCCCGTCCATGGACACCGACGACTTCCAGAGCGACATCCGCATCATGAGCGGGGCGCTGGAGCGGTGCGGGATGGACCGGGTGCTGGTGGCAGACCTCACCCGGCCCGAGATCGGGGTGCCGGTGGTCAGGGTGATCGTGCCGGGGCTTGAGGTCTACGCGATGGACAACGAACGGATAGGGGAGCGCTGCCGGGATGCCGCACGTCGTGGTCTTTCTCGGGCCGAGCCTTGATCAGGGGGAGGCCCGGCAGATCCTCAAGGCGAGGTACCTCCCTCCTGCGCGGAGGGGGGATCTTTCCGCGGCTGCTGCGGAGGGTGCGACCGTCATCGGGCTCATTGACGGGGTCTTCTTCCAGGACTCTGCGGTGGGCCACCGCGAGATCCTCGGCGCCCTCCGATCGGGGATACGGGTGATCGGGGCCTCCAGCATGGGTGCTCTCCGTGCTGCCGAGATGGCGGACTTCGGGATGGAGGGGGTGGGCGAGGTCTTCCGGATGTACCGGGACGGGGAGCTCGTCTCGGACGACGAGGTGGCCTTGGTCTTTGACCCCTTCACCCTCACCCCCCTCTCCGAACCGATGGTCAACATCAGGTACGCCCTCCGGTGCGCAAGAGATGCAGGCACGCTCTCCAGAGAAGAGGCTGAGGCGATCTTCTCCTGCGCAACGCGCCTCTACTATCCTGACCGCACCTACCCCCGGATCTGCAGGGAAGCTGCAGAAGAGCTGGGAGAGGGACCGGTCCTGCGGTTCTCCGCGTTCCTCAAAGAGAGGAGCCCGGACTTGAAAAGGGAGGACGCGATCGCGGCCCTCCGGTATATCAGCCAGACCCTCTAACCGCCGGCCAGGGGGGGAAGGATGGCGATCTCGTCGCCCTCACAAAGAGTGACGGACGAAAGGTCACAGTGCTCGACCCGCACCCTGTTGTGGACGATGATGAGATAGTCATGAACCTCGCCATCCTCGTCAAAGAGTGCCCGGATACGCACTTCCTCGTTTCCGGCGATCACACCCAGCACCGCCCTGATGCCGTGATCCTCCTCCACGGAGACCTCGGACTCAGGCCCGAGGACCTCGGCGAGCCTTGCGTACGTCCGTACCTGGATCCGCATTCTTACTCTCCCTCCCCGCCGCATACTCGGCAGGAAGGGTTCTTCTCTATCCGGATCTCGTCCATCGTGCCGTGCTTCCCGTCCCAGACCAGCATCCGCCCTGCCAGAAGTCTCCCTGTCCCGGTGAGGCACTTGATCACTTCCCCTGCCTGGATGCTCCCGATCACTCCTGCCGTCGGCCCGAGCGCCGGGATCTCCTCCTCGACCGGGGGCAGGCTGCCGTAGATGCACTGGAGGCATGGCCCCTCACCAGGGACGACGGAGGTCACCTGCCCGTACAGGCCCCTGATCGCGCCGTGGACAAGGGGGATCTTCCGGTTGACCGCGACATTATTGAGGGTAAACCGGGGAGGGTAGCGGTCGAGTGCGTCGACGATGACCGAGGCATTCCCCACCAGCACCTCTGCGTTCTCGTCATCGATCTCCTCTGAAAGAAGGGTGATGCCGAGGTCGAAGTTCCGGGCAAGGAGCGTGTCCTTTGCCGATTCCACCTTCAGCCTCCCGATATCTTTCTGGCGGTGGAGGATCTGGCGGTTGAGATTGCTCTCCTCCACCCGGTCACAGTCCGAGACCCTCAGGTGCCCGATGCCGGCCGCCGCAAGGTAGATCGCGACCGGCGAGCCGAGCCCGCCTGCCCCTGCAAGGAACACGGTGCTCTCTTTGAGCTGTTCCTGGCCCTCTTTCCCGATGACGGAGACCTGCCGTGCATACCTCCGGTCCATTGGAGAGTATGGGGCAGGCCTGCCGAAAAAACATCCTGTGCGACAGAAGATTCTTGATGGCAGAAGGCGCAATTCAGGAGAGAGATGCTGGTCGAGATTCTCGTCCTGATCGTCCTCATCATCGCCAACGGCTTCTTTGCCATGTCAGAGTTTGCCGTGGTCTCGGCAAGAAAAGCGATTCTCCTGAGGCAGGCGAAGAACGGGGAGAGCGGTGCAGAGGAAGCCCTGGGCCTGATCGGGGACCTTTCCCGCTTCCTCTCCACCATCCAGATCGGCATCACCATCATCGGGATTCTTGCGGGGGCATTCGCCGGGGTCACCATCGCCCGCGAGATCGCGGCACGAGTCCTGGAGATCCCCGCCCTCGCCCCGCACGCAGAAGCAATAGGCGTGGGGGTCGTGGTGCTGGTGATCACCTATGCGACCCTCGTCTTCGGCGAGCTGGTACCAAAGCAGATCGGCCTTGCCTATCCCGAGAGGATCGCCTCCCTTGTCTCCGCTCCCATGCGTCTCCTCTCCTGGATCTCACTGCCAGTCGTCTCGCTCCTCTCCTTCTCCACAGGTATGGTGCTCCGGGTGCTCGGTATCTCCTGGAAAGAGCGCCCCAGTGTCACCGAGGAGGAGGTCAGGGATTTGATCAGAGAGGGGGCCCGGGTCGGGGTCTTCAAGAAGGAGGAGCATGAGATCATCCGCTACGTCTTCCGCATGGCCGACCAGTGCGTCCGTGCCGTGCTCACGCCCCGCCCGACCATCGTGGGGATCGACCTTGACGACCCGGTGGAGCTGAACATGGCCCGGATAGCAGAGAGCGAGCATGCCCTCTTCCCGGTCTTCCGGGAAGATCTCGATGCCCTCGTCGGCGTGATCTCGGTCCGCGATATCTGGGCCCGTATGCTTTCCGGGGAGCCGGTGGAGCTCGAATCCCTGGTCCGTTCGCCTTTCATCGTGCCCGAGAGCGCCCCGATCCTGAAGGTCCTCGAGATCTTCCGCGACTCTGGAGCGCACATGGTGCTGGTAACCGATGAGTACGGGAGCATCCAGGGACTCGTCACTCTCCATGACATCCTCGAGTCGATAGTGGGCGAGATCCCTTCCACGCCTGAAGAGCGGGAAGAGATACGCTTCTTCCAGCGGGAGGACGGCTCCTGGCTGATCGACGGGCTGGTGGGCATCGCCGAGTTCAAGGAGAAGTTCGGGATCGAATCCCTCCCCGGTGAGGAGAAAGGGTACTATACCACGCTGGGAGGGTTCATCATCCGCCAGCTCGAGCGGATCCCGTTGACCGGCGATAAGTTTGTGTGGGGAGACCTGCGCTTCGAGGTGGTGGATATGGACAAAAAAAGGGTGGACAAGGTGCTGGTCAGCC
>JAVVFN010000144.1:0-3936 GCA_032250645.1 Methanomicrobiaceae archaeon
TCACTGAGGAGGTCGGGAGAGCCTGCTGCTTCCGGCAGGATCTCGGGCGCTTCCTTTTCCTCCGGCAATACCTCGGCCCCTTCCGAGCCTTTCTCTTTGCAGACCACGCACATGGTCTCCCCCTTGTATTCAAAGAGCGGGGCGCCGCATACCGGGCACTCTCTGGCCAGCATCTTCCCTCCTTTCAGGAGGTAGTCTGCCATGATTTCATCAGGTTTTTTCATCTTTTCTCCTCAAATTATTCTCAATTACCTTATATAGGGTATAAATGTAATTAATACTAACAGAAGGGAGAGTCTATGGCAAGCCCGGAAGCAACAATACAGACCTGTATCCAGATGCTGCAGCAATTGATGGATGATTCCACCATCCCGCGAAATATCCGCAGAGTTGCAGACGAGACCCGATCCGTCCTTTCAGATAGCTCAAAACCGCTTGGCCTCAGGGCTGCGACCGCGATCTCCATTATCGACGGGATCAGCAATGACCCCAATATGCCGGTCCATGCCAGGACCCGGATATGGGAGCTCGTCTCCCAGCTCGAGACCATTCCCCTCGATTAAAGGGTAGTTATCTTTTTTTCCTCGCTTATTCGCCGATGATGGTGCAGTGTACCGTCCGGTGCCTGCTCGGGCGGACGTCCAGTTCCAAGAGGACGACCTGCTGCCAGGTCCCGTTCCCGAGGGCATTATCGAGGAGGGGGAGGGTCAGGGACGGGCCGACCAGTGCGGCCTTGACGTGCGACCTGCCGTTCCCGTCGCCCCATGCCTGGTCGTGCAGGTAGTTGATATCGTCCGGGGCGATCCGGGAGAGGGCATCGCGGAGGTCCTGCAGGACCCCCTGTTCGTGCTCGATGGTGGTGAGGGCTGCGGTCGAACCGTTCACAAAGAGGTGGACAAGACCGCTTTTAATCCCGCTCTTTCCGACCGCGTCCCTCACCCTTGGTGTGAGGTCGACGATCTCTCCTTCCCCGTGGGTGTCCAGTGTAAGGGTATGCTGAAACATGGTCATCGGGGAGTAGGAAGGAGCGGGCGGTAAAAAAGGTAATGGATCAGTCTGTCTCGTCTGCCCTGGGGAGGATGGCAAATCCCACCACAGAGTCCCCTTCGTCCATCCTCATGATGCGGACGCCGCGGGTATTCCGTTTCTGGACCGAGATCTCGGAGACCGCCGTCCGCATCACGATCCCCGATGAGCTCATCAGGATAATCTCTTCCTCGTCCGAAACCGCCCTTGAGGCGACCACGCCCCCGGTATGGTCGGTCCGGATGTTGCGGACCCCCATCGTTCCGCGGCCGTGCCCCCTGAACTCGTCAAACTCCGTCCTCTTACCGTAGCCCCTCTCGGTGACGGTGAGGAGGTGGTCCTGCTCCACCACGGTCACGTTCTGGAGGTGGTCTCCGGCCCGAAGCATGATCCCCCGCACGCCCATGCTGCCCCGGTGGAGCGGGCGCACCTGGTCCTCGTGGAACCGCAGGCTCTGCCCCATCCTCGAGGTGAGGATGAGCTCGAAGGTGCCGTCGGTCGCCTTCACGTCGACGAGCTCGTCGCCCTCCCGCAGGTGGATGGCGTTGATGCCGGTCTGGCGCGGGCGGGAAAACTCGTCCTGCGGCACTTTCACCACCTTTCCTTCTTTGGTGGAGAAAAAGAAGTAGTGGTCGGACCGGAACTCGGGCACCGGGATCACTGCCGTGACCCTCTCCTCGGGTCCGAGGTGGAGGAGGTTCACGATCGCCTTGCCCCTGCTGGTGCGGCTCCCCTCCGGGATGTTGTAGACCTTGAGCCAGTAGGCCCGGCCGTTGCTGGTGAAGCAGAGGAGGTAGTCGTGGGTGTTGGCGACGAAGACCGACTCCACGACGTCCTCCTCCTTGGTGGACATCCCGATGATCCCCCGACCTCCGCGGTGCTGGCCGCGGTAGGTCTCGACCGGCATGTGCTTGATGTAGTTGTAGTGGGTCAGGGAGACGAGCACGTCGCGCTTCTCGATGAGATCCTCCCTGCCGATCTCCTCGTAAGAGGGCGCAATAAGCGTCCTCCGCTCGTCACCGAAACGCTCTGCAATGGCCTCGAGCTCTTTTTTGATCTCCTCGAGGATGAATTGCTCCTCCGAGAGGATATGCTGCAGGCGGGCGATCTCCTTCTCGAGCCCGGCCCGCTCGTCGTCGATCTTCTTCTGCTCAAGGGCCGCGAGCCGGCGGAGCTGCATCTTCAGGATGGCATCCGCCTGCACCTCGTCAAGGCCGAAGTCCCGCGTCAGCTTAAGAAGCGCCTCCTCGACGGTCTGCGACGACCGGATCGCCGCCACGATCTCGTCGATCATGCTCAGGGCCCGCAGCAGGCCCCGGAGGATGTGGGCCCTCTCCTCGGCCTTCCTGAGGTCATAGAGGGATCTGCGCCTCACCACTTCCCTGCGGTGGTCGAGGAACTCCCCGATCATCTCTTTGAGGCCCAGCACCCGGGGCTGTCGGTCTACGATGGAGAGGTTGATGATCCCGAAGGTGGTCTCGAGCGGGGTATGCTTGTAGAGCTGGTTTAAGACCACCGGGGCGTTCGTCCCCTTCCGCAGCTCCACCACCACCCGGATCCCTTCCCGGTCCGACTCATCCCTGATATCAGAGATGCCGTCGATCTTCTTCTCCTTGACGAGGTCGGCGATCTGCTCGATGAGCCGCGCCTTGTTCACCTGGTAGGGGATCTCGGTGATGATGATCCGGTTCTTCTTCCCGTCCTCGATCTCGGCCACGCCGCGAACCCGCATCCGGCCCCTTCCGGTATGGTAGGCCTCCCTGATCCCGGCATCCCCAAGGATGATGCCGCTGGTGGGAAAATCGGGGCCCGGGAGGACCTTCATCAGCTCCTCCACCGTCACCTCAGGGTTCGCGATCACCATGCAGACCGCCCGGCATGCCTCCCCGACGTTGTGGGGCGGCATATTGGTCGCATAGCCCACCGCGATCCCGCTCGAGCCATTGATGAGCAGGTTCGGGGTCTTTGCCGGGAGCACCACCGGCTCCTGGAGCGACTCGTCGAAGTTCGGGGTGAAGTCGACGGTCTCCTTGTTGATGTCCTCGAGGAGGGCTTCGGCGATCGGGTCGAGCCGGACCTCCGTATACCTCATCGCGGCAGGGGCGTCCCCGTCGATCGACCCGAAGTTCCCCTGTCCATCCACCAGCATGTACCGGTAAGTGAACGGCTGGGCCATCTTCACCAGCGTATCGTAGATCGCCGCATCGCCGTGGGGGTGGTACTTCCCCATCACGTCCCCGACCACCCGGGCGCTCTTCCTGAAGGGCTTGTCGCTGGTGTTGCCCATCTCCCCCATCGCATAGAGGGTCCTCCGGTGCACCGGCTTGAGCCCGTCCCGGACGTCAGGGATGGCCCTGCCGATGATCACGCTCATCGCGTAATCGATGTACGAGGAGCGCATCTCCTCCTCGATGGTGACCGGGATCACCCTCGCTTCCTCTTCAGATGTCAAGGTTCGTCACCTCCTTCGCATGGCGGCGGATGAAGTCGCGCCGTGCGTCCACGTCCTCCCCCATCAGCTTCTCGAAGATCTCGTTGGCAAACAGGGCGTCCTCGATGGTCACCTGCTTTAAGAGCCGTTTCTCCGGGTCCATGGTGGTGGACCAGAGCTGGGTCGCGTTCATCTCGCCAAGACCCTTGTACCGCTGGATCGAGATCCCCTTCTCCCCGAACTCCTTTGCGATCCTGCGCATCTCCTCCTCTGTGTGCGCATACCGCTCCTGCCGCCCCTTCGCGATCCTGAAGAGCGGCGGCTGTGCGATGTAGATAAAGCCCCGCTCGATCAGCCCCGTCATGTAGCGGAAGAAGAAGGTAAGGAGGAGCGTCCTGATATGTGCCCCGTCCACATCCGCATCGGTCATCAGGATGATGCGGTGGTACCTGGCCCTTTCCGCATCAAAGTCCTCGCCC
>JAVVFN010000145.1:0-3896 GCA_032250645.1 Methanomicrobiaceae archaeon
GATCCGGGTGATCAAGGTCTGCGGGGACGTGCAGGCCTGTGCAGGGACCCACTGCCGCAGCACCGGGGAGGTCGGGCCGATCAAGGTGATCCGGGTCGAGCATGTCCAGGACGGGATCGAACGGCTGGAGTTCGCGGCAGGAATCGCGGCCATCTACTACATGCAGCAGATCGAGGGCACGCTCGACGAGGCGTGCGGCATCCTCAGTGTCCAGCCTGACAACCTCCCGAACGCGGTCCGGCGGTTCTTTACCGAGTGGAAGGAACAGAAGAAGGAGATCGAGCGGCTCGGGCAGCGGGTCGTCGAGCTTGAAATGCAGCAGATCCCGGTAGAGACCGTGGAAGGGGTGACGGTCGCGGTCCAGAGGGTGGACGCCTCCCCCAAGGAGCTCGTGGCCCTCGCCACCCGGTATGCCGATGAGGGCGGGATCGGCCTCTTTGCAGGCGGAAACGGGAGGGTACACGTGGTGGCCGCATCGGGCATCACCACAGTGGACGCAAGCGAGGTCATTCGCTCGGTCTGCGAGGTGATCGGGGGGAAGGGTGGAGGCAAGCCGGGGCTGGCACAGGGCAGCGGCACCGATGCTTCCCATCTCCCCGAGGCGCTCGAGAAAGGAAAAGAAAAGATCCTGGAACTGCTCCATGGCTGAAGAGGTGCTGGTCTTGAGGCCTGGTGACGAACAGGCGAAACTGATCGCCCGTGCGATGGCGAGCCAGACGGCGAGTGATATCCTCGGCGTGCTCAGGGGAGGTGAGTATACCTCCTCGGAGATCGCCGACCAGCTCTCGCTCCCCATCACCACCGTGACCTACCATATCGATAACCTGGCCCGTGCAAACCTCATCGAGGTGGCAAAGACCCGGTGGAGCCCAAAGGGGCGCGAGGTAAAGATCTACGGGCTGCGGGACCAGGTGGTGATCGTCGCCCCGGGGACGCGGGATATCCGCTCCCTCCTCCTCAAGTACGCCTCGGTCTTCGCGGTCCTCATCTTTGCGAGCATCATGATGTCGGTCTTTGCCCCGCTCGCCCTGCAGGTGGATGGAGGGTCAACAACGTCGGAAGATATGCAGGTGCTGAGGAGCCCTCTTCCCGAGAAAGCAGGAGCAGGAGAAGAGATCAGCCCTGAACGGCTCGCGCTCCAGAGCGCCACCTTCGCCTTCTTCCTCGGCGGGTCCATCATCATCCTGGTATTCCTCTCCTACGAGCTCCTGGTCTATTACCGGGAGCAGAGGCCCTTCAAAGAAGCCCGATAAAATTTTCCAGCAGCTTCAGGCCCACCGGGCCGCTCTTCTCCGGGTGGAACTGCACTCCATAGACGTTCCTTCCGGCAATGGCAGAGGCGAAGGGAAGGATATAGTCCGTGCGGGCCAGCGTATTTGCCGGATCGGTGTCTGCATAGTAGGAGTGGACGAAGTAGACGTAACTCCCGTCCGGAATGCCCGCAAAGAGGGGGGATCCCTGGGTGAGGTGGATGGTGTTCCAGCCCATGTGGGGCACCTTTATCCCCGGCTCACGGGGAAACCTCCGCACGGTCCCCGGGACGAGCCCGAGGCCCCGGTGCGTGCCGTGCTCCTCGCTCCACTCCATCAGCATCTGCATCCCGAGGCAGATGCCGAGGACCGGAGCGTCTTTTACGTATTCAAGGAGGGCTTTTTTGAGGGTGCCGAGTTTCATCATCCCCTCCGAGAACGCCCCTACCCCCGGGAGCACCACTCCGTCGGCGGCCATCATCTCCTCCACGCGTGAGGTGATGAGGGTCCGCCCGCCCGCACGCTCCAGCCCCCGCATCACGCTCCGCAGGTTTCCAAGGCCGTAATCAAGAATAGCCACGTTCTTCATCTTCACCCTCATTCCGCCGGCGCCAGAGCCCTGCCGAGACCCACTCGGGCGGAAGCCCGTGTCTGCTCCGCCACCCTTCGAGCATCTGCTCCCACTCTGCCCACCGCTCAGGGTCGCGGGCCCTGATCTCCTCAAGGACCGCCATGTCGCTGGACGGGCACATGAAACATCCGATCCGGTCGATCCTCTGCTCGTAGAGCGGGTTATACGGGGCGTGTTCCGAAAAGAGGTAGAGCCAGACGTGGAGTGCGGTCCATGACTGGATAGGAGCGGCAGAGAGCTGGTTTGGCACGTTTCTGTTCCGCCAGACCCGGGGGCTCTTCGCACGCGAGAACGACTCGTACTTCCGCTGTCCGATGAAGGAGAGGCATTCGCCCCACTCCCGCTCTATCCGGTCCTTCAGGGGCTCGAGCTTGAGCACGCGGCAACACCACCTTCCGTCCACTGCGGGAGGCCCCTCTTCTCTGAAGACCTCTGCAAACCGGCGCGGAACCTCAGAGCGCACGATTTCGAGCCCGAACGCGGCGGCAACCTCCTCCACGTTCCTGCAGGTCTCCTCGAACTCAAGGCCGGTATCGGCGAAGAGGAGCGGGAGGTTCCCGAGCGCCTTCCTTGCCAGGAGCAGCACGGCGAGGCTGTCCTTTCCTCCCGAATAGGAGACATTCGCGGGGCGCGGATTTCTCTCTGCGGTCTTCCGGATGAACCGGATCGCCTCCTCCTCGCAGCGGGCCAGGATCTCGCGGTTTGCCTCCACGGCGTCTTTCCACGTGGCTGGCCCGGGCCTGCAGGTGGCCGGGGCATTCTTCCGGGTCCTGACCACGACGCCCCTCTCCATCCCCCGCGCCTCTTCCGTGCCCGCCTTTGCCCTCCCCACGGCAAAAGGGTGGCCTTCCGGGTCGAGGATGAAGACCTCGTCACCGGCGCTCACGCCGTCGCTGATCGCGACAAGCCCGGGGGCCAGGAGGCTCGCCCCGCTCCCGATGGAGGCGACTGCGCCGCCGTCCGCGACGGCATACCGCTCCTTTGGGGCCAGATATTGGGAGGCAGAGATCCGGGGGAGGGGCTCCCACCTCCCTTCCTCCGGGAGGAACCGGATCGCGGATACCACCGCCCCGCCCATGATCACTTCCTCCATCCTGTCCTGGTCAGGGATCTTGTTCAAGAGCACCAGGTGTCCGGGCGGCACCAGCGGGGCGCCGAAATGGCGGGTGTAGATCTCGTTGATATGCGCAACGTCTGCCGGGAAGGCAGGGCGTATATCCGCGGGCGGGGTGACCGGGACCTTCCGGGTGGGGCTCCCGCACGCACATCGCGTCCCGAGGACGGGGCTATGGCAGGCATCACACCAGTGCAGGTGATTCTTTCCGAGGTAAGAAGGGCGCATTCTCGTAGATACTGGAGAGAGCGGGATAAAAAAACGTTGTGATGCTCCTGATTGCCTGGCCCTTAGGGAGGGGAGGTTTCGTGCGCTTACAAGAATTTAAGAGGAATGGAACCCACATAATTAATCATGATAGACTTCCGGACATGCGCCATTTCCCGTGGTTCTGCCCGGAAGTGTAATCGTTTTTCGATTTCAATCTAGGAGGAGAGAGCTACGCTAGTCTTTCAGGTGATGCCATGATTCCCTTAATCGTCACTGTGATCTTCGCATTTTTCATGTACCTGGTCTTTTCCGCGGGCACCGGCACCATCGTCCTGTGGTCAGCATCCGAGCTGGTCGCGGGAGTGGCGATCAGCCTCGCGGTGGGAGCGATCTCGCGCACGTTTTTCTGCGCAAACAGGAATTACCGCATGTTAAATCCCGTCCGATGGCTTGTGCTTGCCCTGTACCTGGTCATCCCGTTCTTCCTCGAGATGGCACGGGCCAACCTCGATGTGGCCTACCGGGTGATCACCGGCAAGATCCGGCCCGGGATCGTACGGCTGTCTGCAGGTCTCAAGACCGACCTGTCCATTCTCCTGCTGGCAAACTCCATCACCCTCACCCCGGGTACGCTGACTGTGGACGTGGATGAGGAGTCAGGAGACCTTTTTGTGCATATGATCCACATCAG
>JAVVFN010000146.1:0-3865 GCA_032250645.1 Methanomicrobiaceae archaeon
GTCATGAAAATGACGAGCGTTGGGACTATAATTTCTACTATGGCAATGTGCTGTTCGCTGAAGATGTTATGCAGACCAATTTTCGCATTGGCTTCGTTCATTACAACTACCCTGAACTGCCTCAAAAGTACAAGGACCTCGAGGAAGTGCTACAGGAGCTCCAGACACAGGTAGCCGTCATCGGCTGTGGTGGGAGCGGTTCAAATACTATCACGCGAATGAGCGATGAGGGCATCCATGGAGCCCGGCTGATCGCCATGAACACCGATGCACAGCATCTGATCAGGACGAAGGCTGAGCAGCGGATCCTCATCGGGAGGCAGAGGACCCGCGGCCTTGGCGCCGGGTCCATCCCGCAGGTCGGCGAGGAGGCGGCGCTCGAGAACGAGGACGACATCCGCCGGGCCGTGGAGGGGTGCGACATGATCTTTATCACCACCGGCCTTGGGGGCGGCACCGGCACCGGCGCTGCACCCGTAGTGGCCAAGGCGGCGAAGGACGAGGGGGCGCTCACCATCGCGGTGGTGACGCTTCCCTTCACCGCGGAGGGCGCCATCCGGATGGAGAACGCCGAGGCGGGGCTTGAGCGGCTCCGGGACGTTGCAGATACCGTCATCGTGGTACCCAACGACCGTCTCCTCGAGGTCGTCCCGCGCCTGCCCCTGTACGCGGCCTTCAAGGTCAGCGACGAAGTGCTGATGCGGGCCGTGAAGGGCATCACCGAGCTCATCACCATACCGGGCCTTGTAAACCTCGACTTTGCCGATGTCCGCACGGTCATGGAGCGCGGCGGCGTGGCCATGATCGGGATGGGAGAGAGCGACAGTGAGGACAAGGCGGCAGACTCGGTCAAGAAGGCCCTGCGGAGCCCGCTCCTCGACGTGGACATCTCCGGCGCGACCGCCGCGCTCGTCAACGTGATCGGCGGCCCGGACATGACCATGGCAGAGGCAGAGGGGGTCATCGAGGAGGTCTTCCAGCGGATCGATCCTTCTGCCCGGATCATCTGGGGCGCACAGATCGATCCCGAGATGCAGCACCGGATGCGGACCATGCTCGTCGTGACGGGCGTCCGTTCCGCGCAGATCTACGGCCGGAGCGAGCCCGGCCTCAAAAAACTGATAAAGGAATACGATATCGATTTCCTCAAGTGAATGCCCATGAACCTGAAACTGGAAGAGGAGCTCTTCAAAAAGTACTGGCGTGTCCTCAAGCTGGCACGCACCCCGGGAAGGGATGAGTTCTCCAAGATCGCGATCGTGGCGGCAATCGGGATCCTCATTATCGGCCTTGCAGGATTTCTGGTCTACGAGATGTTCTTCCTCCTCCCAAGCTAGAGCATAAGCACAATGGCAGAATACGAAAACCGCATCTACGCGATCAAGACCACGGCGAAGCAGGAGCGGGCGGTCGCGGATAGCATCGTCCGGGCCCTCACAGACCACGCCGAGATCCGGGTGACCGCGATCATGGTCCCCGACGAACTCCGGGGCTATGTCCTCGTGGAGAGCCCGGATTCCATCGCCCGCATCGAGCAGCTCGTGGAGATGGTGCCCCATGCGCGTGCAGTGGTCCACGGGGAATCGACGCTCGACGAGGTGGGCCATTTCCTCACCCCCAAACCCGTCGTCTCCGGGATCGAGGAGGGGACCATCGTCGAGCTGATCGCGGGACCGTTCAAGGGCGAAAAGGCGGTGGTGAAGAGGGTCGATACGGGCAAGGAGGAGATCACCGTAGAGCTCTACGAGAGCATGGTCCCCATCCCCATCACCGTCCGCGGCGATCACGTCCGGGTGATCGACCGGGGCGAGGACGAGTCCTGAAAATACTCCTTTTCTGCAAGTCCCCTCCCGATCGATTGATACATTTAAGTTGTGTTAGCGTGACCTTTTACAACCCAAGCTGAGTACCCGGGGACATACCCCGGGGAAGGCGTGGTGATACTGCAATGGGAGAAGTTGTCGAGGTACTGGTACCCGGCGGAAGAGCGACAGCCGGCCCGCCATTGGGCCCGGCCCTGGGACCTCTCGGGATCAACGTGAAGGCAGTCGTCGACGAGATCAACGCCAAGACATCGGAATTCAACGGAATGTCGGTGCCGGTGCGGGTCGAGGTCGACGAGAAGAAGAACTTCACGATCGCCGTGGGTGTTCCGCCTGCCTCCGCGCTCATCAAGAAGGAGTGCGGCATCGAGAAGGGCGCAAAAGAGCCCGGAGTCGAGAAGGCAGGAGATCTTTCGCTTGACGCCGCTGTACGCATTGCCCGCATGAAGTTCGACGGAATGCTCTCCTATGACCTCAAGAACGCGGTCAAGGAAGTCGTCGGCACATGCCTGAGCGTGGGTGTCACCGTGGACGGGAAACCGCCCAAGGAGATGCTGTCACGCATCGATGCGGGCGAGTACGACAGCGTGCTCGCAGGATAGACGCTTTGAAAACCATAGAAGATCGGCTCTGCCGGTCGCAGAACTATGGAGGTACGTGATGGTTGAACGGAACCAGATTTTGAAGGCCGTGAATGCGGCGATTGAGAATGCGCCGGAACGGAAATTCCAGGAGAGCGTGGATCTCACCATCAATCTCCGGAATATCGATATGACGCAGCCGAAGAACCGTATCGACGAGACGGTGGTGCTCCCGCACGGGATCGGCAGGGACGTCCGGGTCGCGGTGCTGGGAAAGGGTGACATCACCACCCAGGCAAAGGAGGCCGGTGCCGACCTGATCATCGGTCCCGACGAGATCGAACGCCTGGGCGGCGAACCCCGGGAGGCACGGAAGGTTGCCTCAGAGTACCGGTTCTTCCTTGCCGAGACCGCGGTGATGCCGCTCGTGGGAAGATATCTCGGTCCGAGGCTCGGGCCCCGCGGGAAGATGCCCACACCGGTCCCGCCCGGTACTGATGTCAGGCCCATGATCCAGCGCCTCCGGAGCTCGGTGAAGTTCCGGACCAGGGACAAGAAGACGTTCCACGTGAAGGTGGGGACCACCGGCATGGAGCCGGAAGCGATCTCCGAGAATATCGACATCGTGCTCAAACGGGTCGAGTCGCTGCTCGAGGGTGGGGTCCAGAATATCCGGTCGGTCTACGTGAAGACCACCATGGGCCCCGCGGTGAAGGTGATGTAAATGGCGCTCTACACGACACACCTGCCCAAATGGAAGCGGGACGAAGTTGAGCGGATCAAGGCAAAAGCAGAGGGCTATGCAGTGATGGGCCTTGTGGACTTCTACGGCATCCCGGCAACGCAGATGCAGCAGATGCGCCGCGACCTCCGGCAGTCGGTTGAACTCCGGATGACGCGCAACACCCTCATCGAGCACGCACTCATGGAGATGGGGGGTGAGGTCGAGCAGGTGAAGAAGTATATCGAAGGGCAGAGCGCCCTCATCTTCACCAACGAGAACCCCTTCAAGCTCTTCCGGATGCTGGAGAAGACCAAGACCAAGATGACAGCCAAGCCCGGTGACGTGGCGCCCGAGGACATCATCATCTCCAAGGGCCCCACCAGCTTCAAGCCGGGCCCCATCGTGGGAGAGCTCCAGCAGGCCGGGATCCCGGCCGCGATCGAGGGCGGCAAGGTGAAGATCCGCGAGACGAAGACGGCGGTCCGGAAGGGCGAGGTGATCAGCAAGAAGATGGCTGACGTGCTCTCCAAGCTGGACGTCCGCCCCATCGACGTGGGCCTGAGCCTCCAGGTGGCCTTCTACGAGAACGCGATCTACGAGCCGTCCATGCTGAGGGTGGACGAGGAAGCATACTTCACGAATTTCCTGCAGGCTGCATTCGAAGGGTTCAACCTCTCGGTGAACATCGCATACCCGACAGCCGATACAATCCGGCCCATCATCGGGAAGGCGTCCAT
>JAVVFN010000147.1:0-3817 GCA_032250645.1 Methanomicrobiaceae archaeon
GCCAGCCAGCGTTCTGCCCCTGTGTCCCCTTCTTCTGCCCGCGCCTGCATGGACGGCCCGTGCTCTTTCCAGATGCCGAAGAGGAGGTTCTGGCTCTCCCAGAGGTCGAGCGGAAGTGGGAGGGCGATGAGAGTTGCCACCAGCCTGCAGGCATTCTCGAGCGGGGAGGTGCGCAGGGGATGCCCCAATGCCTCGTGGAGGAGTGCGTTGATGCGCCTGCCTGCTAGGGGGGAGAGGGCAGGGTCCGGGTGGATCGCCCATGCCTCCATTGCCGCCGCGGTCTTCTGTATGATGGCAGGATCAGCCGGTTGCCGCTCGAGCTCGCGTAGAAGGTCAGTGTTGAGCACGTAAGATGCACTGACACGGAGAAGAAGAGGGAGCGGAAGGTGCATGCTTGCGAGAGTTTCTATCTCAGAGAGGCGGCTGCGGTACGTCTCCTGCAGTGCCCTGTCGAGATCACCGGGCCGGTCCGCAGAGATCGATGCAAGAAGCGTCCGCTGCTCATCGGTGGAGAGGTTTTCAAAGGTATACACGCGTTCAAATTGCTCCGAGAGCCATGTGGAAAAGGTTTCTTCATCTCCATTCCGGAGAAGTTCCTGCAGATCTGCGGGATCGGGCAGGTGCTCATGGACACCCGCCACCCCCACCCCGGCAAATACGGTGTCCGGCCGGGTACAGACCGCCGCCACCCTGAATATTCCTTCTTCTCTTGTTTGTCGGTGGCAGATCCTGAGGGTACCGATTGCCCCTCTCCGGTCCGCATACTCTACCCTCTTGATTCCTTCGGAGTTCACCATGTATACACCGGATGCGGTCTCTTCGTTCCCGCCGAGAAGACGCATCGCCTGATGTGCGGCCACCCCGCCAAGATCGAGGATGCGGGGCCTGATCCTTGAGTTGTAAAGGAACGCCCCGTCCCGGAGTTCAGGATCATTGCTCTTTGCGCGTCCGAGGATCTCCACGTAACGGGGCTCGAGATCAGGGCCGCCCAGCCTTCGCGCAAGGTCCATGGCACGGGCAGCACACGCCATCACCCCCAATGGCTCTATCCCCCCGATATCGTCGAAATACCAGCCGCACGAGGTGTACATCATCAGGATGAAGCGTTCCATCTCGAGGAGAGAGAGCACCCGGACCTGCTCGCTCCCGGAGAGAGGGCGCGGCGCATGGGCAGAGAGGAACCGGTCCACGTTTGAGGGCGACCGATCCACCACGACCTCGATATAACGGTCCCTTGCACGCCAGGGATCGTCGAGATACTTCCCCGTCTCTCTCTCGTAGAACGGGGCGAGCCGGTCGCGGACAAAATCCATCGCCTCCCTGAGCGGTGCCCGCCAGCCCCGCGACCATTCCGGATGACCGCTCGAGCAGGTACAGTCGCTCCGCCACCGCTCCACCCCGTGCGGGCAGCTCCACGAGCTGTGATCCACGATCTCGACTTCGTGCGTGGGGGGATGTTCTGCCAGGTACTCGCCGTAGATGGTGAGGGGCGTTCCTGATCCCCTGATTGTCCGGATCGCATAGGCGAGCGCCATCTCCCCGAAGCGGCGGTGATGGCCGAAAGTCTCCCCGTCCGTGGCCACACTGACCAGCGCCGGGTCCCCCGGAAGGCGCCTTTCCAATTCCCCTGCCAGCCGGCCCCCGTCCCGGAGGAGATCCCCGAAGGCGATACCTCCTGAGATCAGGGGCTCGTAGAAGAAGATGACGAGGGACCTCCCGGAGGGCAGGGGACAGAGGTACGGCATTGTGGGGTCAGGGAGTCCATTCCGCACCTCCACCCATTCATCATCCCCGACCGCTCGTATCCTCTTCGCCTGGTACGGCGAGAGGATGGTAAAGCTGATCCCCTGCTCTGCAAGGGCCTCGAGCGTCCCGGTATCCACCGCGCATTCCGGGAGCCACATGCCCTCCGGCTGTCTCCTGAACCGGAACACAAAATCCTCGATCCCCCAGATCACCTCGGTCCGCACGTCACGGGGATGGGATAGGGGCAGGATGGCATGGTGGTAAGCCTGAGCAAGGGCCGGCCCGTGCCCGGAGAAGGACTTCCTGCCGGTCTCGTCTGCCCGGAGAATCGCCTCGTAGACCGGGGGGTGATGGGTCTGGAGCCACGAGAGGAGGGTGGGGCCCGCATCAAAACTTATCGACGCGTAATTATTGGTGATATCGATGATCCGCTCCTGATCATCAAGGATACGGGCGGCGGTATTGGGGGCGTAGCATTCGGCCCATATCCGCTCGTTCCAGTCATGGAAAGGAGATGCCGACTCCTGGTATGGCACCTCCCCGAGCCACGGGTCTATCCGGGGTGGCTGGTAGAAGTGGCCGTGGATGCAGATCCCGCGGGTCACCCGCCGGGTCCCTCCCACTTGAAGATCACGATCGCGAGTGGCGGGAGGGAGAGCGAGAGCGAGAAGGGGCGGTGGTGGAACGGGACGGGATCTGCCGTCACCCCGCCATAGTTCCCGATCCCGCTTCCCCCGTACTCCACCGCATCGCTGTTCCGGACCTCGCGCCAGAACCCCTCCTTCGGAACCCCGATGCGGTAGTGGTATCTCGGGACAGGGGTGCAGTTGCATACCGCGAGGATGAGGTCCTGTTCCGATTCGCCGCGCCGGAGGTAGCTGATCACGCTCTCCTCCCAGTCGAGGTAGTCGACCCATTCGAACCCCCCAGTGGAGAAGTCACGCTCAAAGAGCGCAGGCTCGTACCGGTAGAGGTGGTTTAAGTCCCGCACCCATGCCTGGATACCCCGGTGGGAGGAATAGTCGAGGAGATGCCAGTCGAGGCTCCTTGCATGGCCCCACTCACTCCACTGTCCGAATTCGCCGCCCATAAAGAGGAGCTTCTTGCCCGGGTGCGTATACATGTACCCGAAGAGCAGGCGCAGGTTTGCGAACTTCTGCCATTCGTCACCGGGCATCCGCCCGATAAGGGACCCCTTGCCGTGCACCACCTCGTCGTGGGAGAGGGGGAGGAGGAAATTTTCGCTGAAGGCATACCACAGGGAGAAGAGGAGGGCATCGTGATGGTACTTCCGGTGGATCGGGTCCTTTGAGAAGTAGCCCAGCGTATCGTGCATCCAGCCCATGTTCCACTTGAGGCCGAACCCGAGGCCGCCCATATAGGGGGGTCGCGTGACCATGGGCCATGCGGTGGACTCCTCGGCGATGACCTGCACATCCGGGTGCTTTTCATATACCACCTCGTTCAGGCGTCGGATGAACGAAATTGCCTCAAGATCCTCTTTCCCGCCGTACTGGTTCGGGATCCATTCCCCCGAATCGCGGGCATAATCGAGGTAGAGCATGGAGGCCACCGCGTCCACCCGGAGGCCGTCGGCATGGTAGCAGTCCAGCCAGAAGAGTGCACTGGAGAGGAGGAATGACCGGACCTCGAAGCGGCCGTGGTTGAAGATGTAGCTCGTCCACTCGGGGTGGAACCCGCGGGCCGGGTGGTCGTGTTCGTACAGGTGGGTGCCGTCAAAATACGCAAGGCCATAGGCATCGAGCGGGAAATGGGAAGGCACCCAGTCGAGGATCACCCCGATCCCGTGCCGGTGCATCTCATCGATGAGGTGCATGAAGTCCTCCGGCGTCCCGTACCTGCTGGTGGGAGCAAAGTACCCCTCCGGCTGGTAGCCCCACGACCCGTCGAACGGGTGCTCCATAACCGGGAGAAACTCGACATGCGTAAACTCCATCTCCCTAGCGTATTCTGGGAGCAATTCGGCCATTTCCCGGTAGGTAAGGGGGCGATGTTGCTCCCCGGGCACCCGCCTCCACGACCCGAGGTGGACCTCGTAGATCGCGATCGG
>JAVVFN010000148.1:0-3773 GCA_032250645.1 Methanomicrobiaceae archaeon
ACCAGGGTATCTAATCCTGTTCGCTCCCCACGCTTTCGTCCATTAGCGTCAGTATATACGTAGTAGACTGCCTTCGCAATCGGTATTCTGTGTAATATCTATGCATTTCACCGCTACACTACACATTCTATCTACTTCCATATAACTCAAGATCTTGAGAAAGTCGATGCCCAGCACCTTCATGAACCACGCCCGCCGCTCCCCGGGCCGGTTGTCGATGAGCGAGAGGAGGTCCTTCTGGCCCGCGTAGATGGTGTTGCGGAAGTCTTCCGCGCCCATGCCGATGACCTGCCATATCGCCGCCTCCACGTCAGTCACCCCGGTGGCGAGGAGCTCCTCGCCATGGTTGAGCTGGGCGTCGTGCTGGGTGGTGGCCGCGGTCCTCCGGTAGGTGCGAAGCACGGTGTAGTCCTCGCCCCTGAGGGAGAACTCAAGTCTGACCTCGCAGGGGTCGCCCGGGCGTGCCGTGGACCGGATGATGAAATCATTGTCAAGCTTCGTGCCCCGGAGCCCGTAGAGCGCAAAGAGCACTGCCTCGACGATGCTGCTCTTCCCGGCGCCGTTGTTGCCGATCACGCCGGTGATCCCGTCACGGAAGGTGACCTCCTCGTCCCGGAACCTTTTGAAGTTCCTGAGGTGGAGGCGGTTGAGCTTCACTCAAGAAGCCTCCGCATGTCGTTCAAGCGCACACCGGAGCGCGAGCGTGCCCTTCTTCTGCACAAACTCCCGGGCCTCGGGGGAGAGCTCCTTCTTGGCGAGGAACCGTGCGAATTCCTCCACAAAATCCACGGCCGCCACATCCCTCCCCTCGAAGGAGGGTGCCGACTCCTCTGCCATGGTGACCTTGACCTTGAGGTCGAGCACCCGGTCCCGTGCCTTTGCGATCTCCTTCTGGTCGAGACGCCCGGCGACGTCCCGGGCCACCTTATCGAGCGTGAGCAGGTACATCGCAGTGGCATCAAGGTCGCCACCCAGAATCCCGCTCACCTTTCCGTTCACCTCTTCCGCGTCCTTCCCCTCGCACCGGACCGTCCCGAGGTCGACCATGGGGGTGTGGGGGAGGGGGAGGTGCCGGACTTCGCCGCTTGAAGTGTCCACGAGGAGCCCTCCCTTGGTATCGGCGATCTCGGCATAGCTGCAGAACTCGAGCGAGCCCGAGTACCACGCGTTCTCGGCCACCTGCGTCTGGCCGTGGAAGTGGCCGAGCGCGATGTAGTCAAAGTCCGGCGAGAGCATGGTCGCGCTCAGCTCGTGCTCTGCGACAGTGCGCAGCCGCCAGTCCCGGAGCACGGATGCGAGCCCGTGGGTCACCAGCACGTTGGCCCCGGAAGCGGACCATTCAAGGTCGTCGAATGCTGCCCCGTAGTCCCCGGCGTGGAGCATGTTCGGGATGAGGTGGAAGGTGACATCCCCCAGTTCCACCCTCTCGTAGCGGTATTTGTAGGCAGCATGCAGGTCGGCGGCATGGAACTCGAGGACCTCGAAGGGCGAGGGGGTGTACCGCGTCTTGGGCATGCTGTGGTTCCCGGAGATGGCCACGAGGGGGATGCCTGCATCCTTGAGCAGCTCCAGCGCCTCGAGCACGGTGGTGTAGGCCCGGGTCTTGGGACGCACCCGGTCGAAGAGGTCCCCGGCGTGTATTACCGCCTCCGGCCTCTGCCGGATGATCTCGCGGACGGACTCGAGGAAGTGATCGTAGAAGAGCCGTTCCCGCAGGTTCATCCCGGTCCCGGGATCGAGTTTGTTAAATGCGGAAAATCCGAGATGAGTGTCTGCAATGTGCACAAACCGCATGGGTCAACCCTTTGTCTCTCGATCAGTCATCGGGATTCCTTTATGAGTCCTCTCTGTGCGGGGCGAAATTATTCTCTAGCCCCCCGATCACTATCTATCTATAAACACAGATTCAATATAGGTATGGTGATTTTGTGTCAAAAAGGGCGGTTGACGCGGTATTTCAGTCTCTTTTCCTCTTAAGCGATCTCCGGACGCTTCTCCGGGAGACGGCCCCGGCCCATGCCCTCGATGAATCCCAGAAAGAATCTGCACGGTCTGCCATCACCAAATTAACACGGCAGGTCGCCATCATCGAGGAGGAGCTTCTGTGAAGTGCGGGGCAGGGATCGAGGCACGGGACCTTGAAGAACTCTATATCAATATCGACCCTATCCAGGCCGGAGGGCGCCTCACCCCTGCGGCGATGAAGGCGGTGATCGCCTTCGGCGACGGATACTCGGTCTGTGACCAGTGCATAAAGCCCTTCAGGCTCGACTTTATCAAAAAACCGCCCATCTCAGAGTTCCACCAGGAGCTCGCCGAATGGCTCCACATGGACGAGGTCCGCCTGATGCCCGGTGCACGGAGGGGATTTCAGGCCGTGGCCCATACCTACGTCAAGGAAGGCGACCCCGTGCTTCTCACCGGTCTTTCCCATTATACCGAGTTCATCGCCCTTGAGCAGGCCGGCGGGATCATCCACGAGATCCCGAAGGACGCCCGCCACCACATCACGCCCGCAAATGCCGCCGCTGCCATCGAGAGGGTGATCGAGACCCACCACCGGCCCCCGAGCCTGCTCTTCGTGGAGCACGTGGACTACCAGTATGGCAACGTCCACGACGTCCGGGGCATCGCGAAGGTCGCGCATTCCTACGATATCCCGGTCCTCCTGAACGGGGCTTACTCGGTGGGGATCATGGAGGTCGACGGAAAGGCCCTCGGCGCCGATTTCGTGGTGGGGTCAGGGCACAAGAGCATGGCCGCGCCCGCGCCCTCCGGCGTTCTTGCCACCACGGACGAGCATGCAGAGCGGCTCTTCCGCACCACGAAGGCGAAGGGAGATCTGTCCGGCCGGACGTTCGGGATCAAGGAGGTGGAGCTGCTCGGATGCACGCTCATGGGGGTCACCCTCATGGGCATGATGGCCTCCTTCCCGGCGGTCCGTGAACGAACGAAAAAGTGGGATGAGGAGGTGCGGCGGAGCCGCATGGTGGCCGATGCTCTTTCCTCGATCGAGGGAACGAAGATGCTCGGGGATATGCCCCGGGAGCACACGCTCTCCCGGGTAAATACCGTCGAATCCTTCGACCGCGTGGCAGAGACCCACAAGAAACGGGGCTACTTCCTCTCTTCAGATCTGAAAAGCCGCGGGATCGTGGGTGTGATCCCGGGCTCCACCCGGATCTGGAAGTACAATACCTACGGCCTCTCTGATGCGCAGGCAAAATACGTGGCCGACGCGTTCCAGGCGATTGCAGAGGAGAACGATCTTACCGTCTCCTAGCGCTCCTCGGTGACCCCGTCCCTGATCCGGGAGCGGGAAAGCGATCCGAGGATCTCTTCGAGGAGACCCTCTATCCCCATCTTCTCCTCGTCTTCCTGCACCGATTCGAGCGATGCGGCGATCGCCGGGTGCTTCGGCACCGCCCGGCACCCTAGATCCCCCGCCGACTCCCGGAAGGTTCCGATCCGCCGTGCAAGGTCGACCGTCTCCTGCTTGTCGTAGGTGAGGAGAGGACGGAACAGCGGCATGCCGGGAGGCACCACCGAACCGATCACCGCGAGGTTCTCCATGGTCTGCGAGGCGACCTGGCCGAGGTTCTCCCCGGTGACGATGGCGGCAAGTCTTTCTGCTTTCGCCACCGCCGATGCGGTCCGCAGCATCATCCGCTTGCAGATGATGCACCGGTTCTTCGTCCTCGCGGTGCGGACAAGTTCTGAATAGAACGGTTCAAAGTCCGCCTCGATCAGGTAAAGCCAGATCCCCGGCGCCC
>JAVVFN010000149.1:0-3770 GCA_032250645.1 Methanomicrobiaceae archaeon
CTGCCTCTGCCCGGAGAATGCGCTCCTGGACGCGGTGATCCGCTACATCCAGCTCCGCGAGGGGGAGGGGATCCTCCTCGACACGCAGGCCGGGGTGGAGCACTTCGGCCGGGCGCTCGCCGGCGGGTTCTCCCAGACAGTGGTGGTGACCGAGCCTGGCTACAATGCCCTCAGTGTGGCGCTCCACTCGGCCCGGCTCGCGCAGGATCTCGGGATCCCCGTCTGTCACCTGGTCATCAACAAAGTCCGGAGCGATGCGGACCGGGCGAAGGTCCAGCAGATGCTCCCCGAAGACCACCCCTTCCATACCATCTTCACCCTTCCCTTCGACGAGGAGGTCATCGCCACCGAGCCGGACACAACGCCGCTTCTCGGGACGCAATCTGACTTCATGGACGGGATCGCCGCCCTCACCCGGAGAATAGAAGAATGTGCCGTATTCAGGCCGCTATAAATTGATCTGTTCTTCTATCCAGTCGTGGACGAGGATCTTGACGTCGCGGGGGAGCATCCCTGCGAAGAGGTGGGCCCGGAGGTGCGCCTCCAGCTCGTCGAGCACCGGCCCGATCACCTCCTCCACCACCAGCTCCCCGGTCACCTCCGGGTCTTTCGGATCGATGGAACGGAGGCGGGCGCGGTGCTGGATGAGTGAATGGAGGTGTTCAAGCTCTCCTGTCTCTTCGAGCACCGTCTCCAGCGAAATTGCCCAGGTAAATCCTCCGTCTCCCATAGCAGGGTACCATGCCCTCCAGAGTGGAAAAAAGGTGAGGTTCTCTACCCGAAGAGACGGAACGACTCCTCGAGGGCCGCGATCGCCGGGAGGGTCCGTCCGGTCAGGAACTCGATGCAGGCCCCGCCGCCGGTCGAGATATGGGAGAACCGGTCGGCAAGATCCATCTGCTCGATGACGGCCGTGGTGTGCCCTCCGCCCACCACCGAGAACTCTGCCCCTGCCGCAGCTTTGAGGATCTCCTGCGTGCCGAGCGCAAACGGCGAGTCCTCGAAGACGCCCGCGGGGCCGTTCAGCACCACGGTACCCGAATCAAGGAGCACTCCTGAGATCGTCCCGATCGCCCCGGTCCCGAGGTCAAGGATTGCACTCTCCTCCGGGATCCGGGAGACCGGGTACTCGGCCCGCTCGCCCCTCTCCCTGACCGCGACCGATTCGGGGAGGATGATGCGGTCAGGATACGAGTCGAGAAGCCTCTTTGCCTCCTCCACCTCGCCCTCATAACCCAGGTTCTGGATGAGCTCCTCTGACTGCGAGCCGATCGCGACCCCCCTTGCGAGGAGAAAGACATTGGCCACCACCCCGGTAAGGACGACCCGGTCGGCGATGTCCCGCGCGAGCACGTTTCGCGCGACGTCGATGGAGTCGTCGACCTTGGTCCCGCCCAGCACGAAGGTGACCGGGCGCGGGGCCTCCTCGAAGACCCTTGATAAGGCCGTCACCTCCCGCTCCATAAGAAGGCCGGCCACCGAGCGCATGGCGAGGGGAAGGCCCACCATGGTGGGCTGGGAACGGTGCGCGGTGCCAAAGGCGTCGTTGACAAAGAGATCCGCCATCCGTGAGAGGTTCTTCACGACATGCGTCTTCTTCGCTGCCTCGGGGGAGAGCTTCAGGTTCTCCTCTGCATTGAACCGGACGTTCTCCAGCATCACCACGTCGCCGGCCTTCATCGCCCGCACCTCCTCCCGGGCGCACCGGCCGAAGATATCGTCGACGTAAGAGACCGGGCGCGAGAGCAGGCGGGAGAGCTTCTCCGCGTGCGATTCAAGGGTGGAAAAGTCCTTCTTACCCGGCCGGCTCTGGTGGGTGAGGATCACGCACCGGGCATCAGAAAGCGCCTGAATGGAGGGGAGGTGCTCCTGGAACCTTTTATCGTCAAGAATAAGGCCGGAATCCGGATCGATGGGTGAGTTGAGATCGCAGCGGAGGAGGACCGTCCCCCGCAGGCGATCCAGGTTCCCCAGCGTCCCGAAATTCACTCCACTTCACCCCTTTGCCTTGATCTTCTTGAGCCGGAAGAGCTCTTCCCGCTCCATCTCGTCAAGCCGCATCTTGATAAAATTGGAGGCTTCCTTGAGCTCGGGGATGACCTTGAACTCGAGCGCGTTCACCCGGCGCTTGGTCCCCTCGATCTCGTCGAGGAGGCGGCGCATGGTGGTCTCGATCTCCGCCGCCCTGATCACGGCGTCGACCAGCTCCTCATATGCGCCAGCAGTCTCATCGATGACCGAGGTAGTGCCGATCAGTCCATAGCCCCGGGTGGTGAGGGTCTTTTTAACCGCAGACGCCTCGATATCGGGCACCACCACGCCCATGATATTCTTCTTTCTAAGATCGATCCGGGGGTTCTGCTGAACCGCCATGGCGGCCGCCTTCACCCCCACCGCCCCTTCGACGGTCTCGGCGAGCTTGATCATCTCGGCCGCCCGCTCGTATTTCTCGAGGAGTTCGCCCCGGCTCGTCTTGGCCTCCTCGAGGACCTTGAAGAACTCGAGGATCAGTCCGTCGCGCTTCATCTTGAGAATGTTATAGCCACGCTCCGAGAGCTTGATCCTCCGTTTAAGGTTGATCAGCTCGGATCTGGTCGGCTTGACATCTTTGAGCGCCATCGGACCACTATGCCTCCTGTGCCTTCCTGTACTTCGGGTGGTACTTGCGGATCAGCTCACGGTCAATACGCACCAGCTGCTCCTCGGGCAGCGACGAGAGGAGCTCCCAGCCGAGGTCGAGCGTCTCCTGGATGGACCGGTCCTCGTTGTGTCCCTGGCGGACGAAACGGTCCTCGAAGAGGTCGGCAAACTCGAGGAAGAGCCGGTCGCGCTCGGAGAGAGCGTCCTTGCCGACGATGGCCACGAGGCCCCGAAGATCGTTGCCCTCTGCATAGGCCGCGTAGATCTGGTCGGAGACCTTCTTGTGGTCCTCCCGGGTCTGCCCCTCGCCAATCCCGAGGTTCATCAGCCGGGAGAGCGACGGGAGCACGTTGATGGGCGGGTAGATCCCCTTGCGGTGGAGCTCCCGGGAGACCACGATCTGCCCCTCCGTGATGTAGCCCGAGAGGTCGGGGATCGGGTGGGTGATATCGTCGCCGGGCATGGTGAGGATGGAGAACTGGGTGATCGAACCCTTCTGCCCCTTCACGATCCCCGCACGCTCGTAGATGCTTGCAAGGTCGGTGTACATGTACCCCGGATACCCGCGGCGCCCCGGCACCTCCTCGCGGGCGGCGCCGATCTGGCGGAGCGCCTCGCAGTAGTTGGTCATGTCGGTGAGGATGACCAGCACGTGGTAGCCGAGGTCAAAGGCGAGGTACTCGGCCGTGGTGAGCGCCAGCCGCGGAGTGATGATCCGCTCGACCGCCGGGTCGTCGGCAAGGTTTAAGAAGACCACCGCATGCTCCAGCGCCCCTGTCCGCTCGAAGTCCTGCATGAACTGGTTCTCCTCCTCCTTGGTGATGCCCATGGCGGCGAAGACCACCGCAAACTCCTCCTCGGTCCCGGGCACCTTTGCCTGCCGGGCAATCTGCAGGGCGATCTCGTTGTGGGGCAGACCTGACCCCGAGAAGATGGGAAGTTTCTGGCCACGGACCAGTGTGTTCATCCCGTCGATGGTGCCGATGCCGGTCTGGATAAAGTCTGCCGGAAGCCCCCGTGCAAAGGGGTTGATGGCCGCGCCCGTGATCTCGAGACGCTTTTCCGGCACGATATCCGGGCCGCCGTCCTTTGGCCGCCCGCTCCCTGAGAGGATACGGCCGAGCATGTCC
>JAVVFN010000014.1:0-14149 GCA_032250645.1 Methanomicrobiaceae archaeon
CCCGTCGCCGACCTCGTCCTCCTGGGTCTGGGCGACCTCGACGATCATCTGGGCGGCGGGGTGCTCGATGTCCATCTCGTTGAGGATCGTCGCCCCGTCGTTGGTGATGGTCACATCGCCGTTGGGCGAGACGAGCATCTTGTCCATCCCCCGGGGACCGAGGGTGGTCCGAACCGCGCTCGCGATCGTCTTTGCAGCCATGATATTGGAGCGCTGGGCCTCCTGTCCACGGCTGCGTGACACATTCTCGCGTAAAATGATAATAGGCTGTCCCGCTAGCATTGTGGTAATCCTCCGTTATCTCATACACATGGATTTAAACTTCTATATAAACGATGCGATCACCGGCAATCATATATTCTGGGCCCAGACTCAGTCCAGAGTCTCGAAAAAAATCTGAATGGGGCAATATTAATTGATCCGCGAGATGCGGAAGAGCGAATAGACCGGCACTCCGTCGACCTCCGAGAGGCCCCTCTTGTCAAAGATCACCACGATGGCGAGGGGTTCGGCCCCATGGGTGCGGAGGTATTCCATCATCTCCTTCATCGTCTTTCCGCTGGTGATCACATCGTCCACGATGAGGCACCGCTCACCCCGGATGGCGGCGAAATTCCCACTCATGGAACCCACGGGATGCTCTCCGGAGGCGTGCTTGGCAGGGTGGTAGATGGTGAGCCGTGTCGCATACTCGGCGGCGATCAGGGTCGCGAGGGGGATGCCGGAGTGGGCGATCCCCACCACCACGGTGGGCTCATCGATCTCCTCGCCATCCTGGTCAATCTCTGCATAGAGGTATCTTTTCAGGAGCAGCATCGCGATGCCGCCGAGCATGTCCGCGTTGCTGCTCACCTCGGTCCAGTCTATATGCACGTCCTTCGGGCCCTCGGTGCCCTTCTGCTGGGTGAGGAGCCAGGTGATGGTCTCCATGGAGAGGTTGAGTTCGTCGGAGATCTGCCCGAGGGTATGCCCGTCAGAATGGAGGATCTTCGCCTTTGCGATCAGCTCCTCGATGGTTGACATGCACAGAGGTTGGCAGGGATCTATTTAATCTTTCTTTTCATACGGGAGCCGCAGAACGGGCAGATTCCCTCTTTCTGGAAGTATCGCCCGCATCCGGTGCACCGGAACAGATACTCCCTCGCCCTCGCCCGCCGCTGCTGGACGGGGAGCACCGGGATCGCGAGGCGGATTGCCACGTTCTGCACGGCAAAGTCGTCAGTCACCAGGGTGGACCGGGTCTCCAGAGCGAGGGCGAGCAGGTCAAGGTCGGTGGAGGAGAGACGGGAGGATTCCCCTGCCTCGATCGCCGCCTCCCTCGCCGTTTCCAAAAAACCGGGATCCGGTTCACGCACGGCGAGCCCTCTCTCCATGAACGCGTCAAGGCGGCATTTTGAAGAGAAGTCCTGCAGTTCGTCAAGCACGGAGGGCGGGATTGCGCTCTCTCCGGGGAGCGATCGGTCCGTGAAGAAGAAGGATGCGTCAAGGACATAGCTCATGCCGAGACCTCCACAGATCCATCGTCCCGCTCTGTGATATCGACCTTTGCCCCAAGCTCCCCGCAGAGCCACTGCATGGTTCTTGCATGGGGTGTGGAGGCGGTGGCAGAGAAGGAGCCCCCGTACCGGGAGGAGAGCACGATCAGCTGGTCGGCAAGGTGCCGGTCCGCATCTCCGGGAAGGCGGAGTTCGGAGAGGAGGGTCTCTGCGGCGTCCCTGCCCACACGCTCCGCAGGGTACCCGGGCCTCCCGAGTCCGATCCCGCCCTTCCACCCGTGCCACACCGTGCAGGAGGTGCCGGTGGAGATCCCTTCCCGCTCGTCGATGGTGACCGGGCACTCCTTGAAGGGGAGGAGCGCCCCTGCCGAGGAGGCCTGCCGGCGCGGGACGTGGTCCGGGAGGTTCTGGGCGCAGGAGACGATCCCGCAGGCATCCCTCTTTCGTTCGGGCAGGGTGATCTCCTTCCCGCGCCAGGGCGCAACCCGGACGGCGACCTCTCCGCCGCCCTCCGGGTAGTACCCCCTCCTTTCGATGGTGATGCTGATCTCTGCCCCGAGTTCCCGGAGCAGTGCGCAGAAGAGGTGGTCAACATAGTCGATGCTCGGGCTGCTCCGGACCTCGGTTCCGCCAGAGACAATGATTGTCCCCCCGACCGAGAGGGCGGCCGGGAGCCATGCCTGGAGCACGAGCGGGATGGAGCCCGCGGTCCCCACATTGACAATAGCATCCGTCTTCCGGACTGGTCCTGGAGAGAAGGTAAAGCTCCTGCTCCCGGGCTCCACTCCCTCGCATTCAGCGTCGCAGAGAGCGGCGGCTGCCCGCACTGCCGCGATATGCTGGTAGGAGAGGCCCGGTTTTGCGCGGTTCTGCCGTACATGCTCGACCCTGATCTCCTCCCCGTTCAGGGCGGCGAGGGCGACCGCGGTCCGCACGAGCTGCCCTCCCCCCTCGAGACGGGCCCCGTCAATGCATCTCATGCCGCGCCCTGACGGCGGTCCCGATCACCCGTGCCGCGCTGATCAGGCTGCACCCGCGCTCGATGGTATCGCTTGCCGTGATGGTGGCAAGCCCCGCGTGGCTGAGCCGGGCATATGCCCCCTCAGTGAAGACCCCGTGCACGCAGATGGTGTGCACCGCTTCTGCCTGCTGATCCATGAGCATGCCGGCGGCAGTCGCGATCGTCGCGCCGGTGGAGATGATATCATCGACGATCACCGCGTCCCGCCCCGAGACCTCGAGCGACCGGGGCTCGATGAGCACCTCTTCCCCGGATATCCGGGTCTTCTTGAGATCGTCGGAGTCCCAGCCGCCGACCGATGCCACTGCACCGGCAAAGGCCGCCGCCCCCTTATCAGGAGCGAGGATGAGGGGATCAGAGAGCCCCATTGTGCCGATATGGGCACCGATATCCTCTGCAAGGGAGAGCGAGCGTGCAGGAACGCCGAAGAACCGGAGGACGGACTCTTCATGTACATCGACCGTGTGGAATGCGTCAATACCCTGTGAGAGGGCCCTTGCGACCGCCCGGGCGCTCACCGGTTCCCCCGGGGAAAACTGCCTGTCCTGTCGTGCGTAGCCGAGATAGGGAACCACCAGCGTGTTCGCCGAACCGGCGCAGGCGTCGATGAGGAGGAGGAGCTGCACGAGGGAGTCAGAGTCGACCAGGCTGCCCACGATGACGGTCTCCTCGTCCAGTCTGCCGGCCCGGAGGTAGAGTTCGCCGTCAGGGAACCTCCGGAATGTGGTCTCTGCCACCTCTACTCCCAGAGCTGATGCGATCTTTGCCCCGAGGACCTGCGATGCTTCGGTACAGACAACGTTCATCAGGATTACCCTTTGTAAAAAGTACTTAAAGTATCAGGATTATTTATTTACGTACTATCCATCCATACAGCGAGGTTTACGCGGGAATGGACGATCCACTACAGAAAAAAGAATATTTTGACGAAGATCACGGTTCGGATGCAGATCTTTTGGCCGAGCTCGAGATGGAATCTTCTTCGGAGATAGAGGTTCCCGCACATCTCATCGACCAGGTGATCGGGCAGGAGCATGCGGCGGAGGTCGTCAGGAAAGCGGCCACGCAACGGCGCCACGTGATGATGATCGGTACCCCCGGTACCGGGAAGTCCATGCTGGCCAAGGCGATGGCAGAGCTCCTGCCGCGGGAGGAGATGCAGGACATCCTCGTCTACCCCAATGGCGAGGACTCCAACACCCCCATCATCCGTACCGTGAAGGCCGGCCGGGGCAAGGAGATCGTCACGGCGCACAAGAACGAGGCGAGAAAGCGGATTCAGATGCGCAATACCCTGATCATGCTCCTCATGATCGGCATCATCGGCTACGCGTTCATCACCATGCAGTGGCTGATGGGCATCATCGCCGCGGCATTCGTATTTATGGCGCTCCGCTACTCCACCCCGCGCGAAGAGGCGATGGTGCCAAAGCTCCTCGTATCCCACGAGAGCTCGGATATCCCGCCGTTCATCGATGCCACCGGGTCCCACGCCGGCGCCCTGCTCGGGGACGTGCGGCACGACCCGTTCCAGAGCGGCGGTCTTGAGACCCCCTCGCACGACCGGGTGGAGGCGGGAGCGATCCACCGTGCACACGGAGGCGTCCTCTTCATCGACGAGATCAACACGCTCACCCCGCACTCGCAGCAGAACCTGCTCACCGCCCTCCAGGAGGGCGAGTTCCCCATCACGGGCCAGAGCGAGCGGTCGAGCGGCGCAATGGTCCGCTCGGAGCCGGTCCCCTGCCAGTTCATCATGGTGGCTGCCGGGAACCTGGACGCGATGCAGGGGATGCACCCGGCGCTGCGATCCCGTATCCGCGGGTACGGCTACGAGGTCTACATGCAGGAGACCATGCCCGACACCACGGAGAACCGGAAGAAGTTCTTCCGTTTCGTGGCCCAGGAAGTCAAGAAGGACGGGAAGATCCCGCACTTTGACCGCCCCGCCATGGCAGAGCTCCTCCGGGAGGCGCGCAGGAGGAGCAACCGCAAGGGATACCTCACGCTCAAGCTCCGGGACATGGGCGGGCTCATCCGCGTGGCGGGCGATATGGCACGCCAGGAAGGCTCTGAGTTCACCACTGCCGAGCACGTGCTGGCGGCAAAGGGGATGGCGCGGTCGATCGAGGGGCAGGTCTCCGATGAGTACATCCGGCGGAGCCGCGAGTACGACCTCACGGTGGTGGACGGCATCGAGATCGGGAGGGTGAACGGCCTTGCGGTCATCGGCTCGGACTCGGGCTCGGTCCTCCCCATCATGGCAGAGGTGACCCCGACCCAGAGCAAGATCGGCGGCAAGGTGATCGCGACCGGTCTATTGCAGGATATCGCAAAGGAGTCGATCGACAATATCAGTGCCATCATCAAGAAATTCACGGGCAGGGATATCGAGAACATGGACGTGCACATCCAGTTCATCGGAACCTACCAGGGGATCGAGGGCGACTCTGCATCGGTGAGCGTCGCCACCGCGGTGATCAGCGCCATCGAGGGGATCCCCGTCCGCCAGGATATCGCCATGACCGGGTCGCTCTCGGTGAGAGGGAACGTCCTGCCGGTCGGCGGGGTGACCTACAAGATCGAGGCGGCGGCAAAGGCAGGGATAAAGAAGGTCCTCATCCCGAAGTCCAATATCGAGGACGTCCTCATCGAGGACTCCTACCGGTCAAGGATCGAGATCGTCCCCGTGGAGACGATCGAGGAGGTCCTCGAGAACGCGCTCGTCCCCGAGAACAGGGAGGGTTTCCTTGTCAAGCTCCGCAAGCTCGCGTCGAGCGCCACTCCAAAAGTATTTGATCCCAGCCTCTCCACCCCGTCCAGGGTCTGATGGGGATGGAGGAACCACGCTATTTTGACATCCGCCATGTGGCGGGCGAATCGACTCATATCGAGATCGACAACGGGGTGGTCGAGACCGCCGCCACCGGCTTTATGGACAGGGCGGTGATCAGGGCGCTCGGGAAGACCGGGTGGGGCGTGGTCATTGTCGACAACTTCTCGGCAAAGAAGAGCCCGGAGGTACGCTCCTGCATCGACCGGGCGCTCCGCCTCTCAGGGGCCACGGAGGAGCGGGTCGAGCTTGCCGATGCCGATCACCGCATCCTCCCGGTCCCCGCCCCCCGCGAGGACCCCCAGGACGTCTCGCTCGAGGAGAAGGTCCATCTCCTGGTTGGAATTGAAAATGCGGCCCGGATCCCGGGGATATCGAATACCCGTGCCCGCTACGTCGAGGAGATCTCCACGGTCACCTTCCTGAGCTCCGATTCGGTCGAGTATTCCTTCCGACTCCCGCGGTGCGGGTTTTCCGTGGTGGCGGTCGCCGAATCGGGCGGCATCCTCCAGATGGGGAGGGAAAGCCAGTACACCATCCGCGGCTTAAACCTCCGGCACCAGGAGTCGCTCGGGCGGACCGCGGCAGAGCGTGCGGCCCTGCTCCTTGATGCCCGCCCGGCAAAAGGCGGCACCATCCCTGCGATCCTCGACCCTGAGCTCGCGGGTGTCTTTGCCCATGAGGCCATTGGGCATGCGAGCGAGGGGGATATCGTGAAGGAGGGGGGTTCGGTCGTCGGGGGGAAGATGGGAGAGCAGATTGCAAGCAGGATCGTCACCATCGTGGACGACCCCTCGCTCCCCGAGTTCGGGTTTGAGCCGGTGGATGCCGAGGGGGTCGGGGTGGGCCGGTGCGAGATTATCCGTGAAGGGCGGCTTGTCTCCTTTCTCCACAACCGCCAGACCCTCGCCGCGGTCGGCGACGGGGAGGCAGGGCATGCGCGGGCGGTGGCCGGCGACCCGCCCCTGGTCAGGATGAGCAACACCTTCATCGAGAACGGGGATGCGGATCTTGACGAGCTCCTCAGGGAGTGCGGGGAGGGGATCCTCCTTGCAGGCTCGCGGGGCGGCCAGGTCGACCCCGGGCGGGGGATCTTCCTCTTCAACGCCGAGTACGGCTACCTGGTGGAGGGGGGCGAGCTCGGTCCCATGGTGCGGGACGTTTCCCTCTCGGGTGATATCCTCTCCACCCTCCACGCCATCACCCTGGTGGCAGGAGATCGCAAGATGCATCAGGGATTCTGCGGGAAGGGGGGGCAGGGCGTCCCGGTGAGCGATGGTTCGCCCCATCTTCTCCTCTCGCAGGCCATGGTGGGGGGTCGCGATGCCTGACCACGATCTGGTCGAGAAGGTCCTCGCGGCGGGCAGGCGGCGCTGCGACGAGGTCGAGGTCTATCTCTTGGAGGGCAGAAGCGTGGAGGCTGAGCTGAAACGGTCCCTCGTCGGCGAGGCGACCGAGTCCCTTTCCTGCGCGATCGGCATCCGCACCATCGATGATGGCAGGATCGGGGCCTCCAGCACCAGCAACCCCTCGCGGTGGCAGGAATGCCTCGAGGCCGCCCTCTCCGGAGGGAAGTTTTCCACCCCCCAGGAGTGGCACGGACTTCCCGGCCCGGCGGTACTGGACCGCGAGGTGCCGATCTTCGACCCCCGGGTTGCGGTGGACCCGGCATCAGCCCGTGCGCTCCTCGGGGCGCTGCTCATCGGCGCATCTGACCACCCGGCAGAGGTGGTGGGTGGCAGCGCCGCCCTCGGCATCACCCGGAGCACCCTTGCAAACAGCAGCGGGGCATACTACACGAGGGAGCGGACGGACGTCTCTGTCTCGCTCGAGACCATCTGCGGGACCTCGACAGGATTTGAGTTCGACCGCTCCTGCTTTATGGACGTGGACCCGCGGGAGGTGGGGGAACGGGCCGCGTTCTACGCAGTCCATTCCTCCCGGGCACAGGAGATCGCGAGCGGCTCCTACGACGTGATCCTCTCCCCGATCGCCGCGTCCCAGCTCCTCGAGCAGATCATCGTCCCGGCCCTCTCCGGGCGGAACGTGCAGGTAGGCCGCTCGTTCTTTGCCGGCAAGATCGGGGAGCAGGTGATGGACTCCTCCCTCTCGATCAGGGACGATCCCTTCACGCGGGGGCTCGGGAGCACCACGTGGGATGCGGAGGGGGTTCCGACACGGATCCTTCCCTTCGTGGAGCGGGGCGTCCTCGGCTGCTTTGCCTATGACCTCAGGACTGCCTACCGCTATGGCGAGGAGAGCACCGGGAGCGCCGTCCGGTCCGGTGCCGGCGGGACGCCGGGCATCGGGATGCACAACCTGGTGGTGGACGGGCCCCGGACAGATGTGGACGACGAACGCGCCATCTTTATCCACAACCTGGTCGGCGCCCATACTGCAAACCCGGTCAGCGGCGACTTCTCGGTCCAGCTTGCAAACCCCACCTTCGTGGAGGGCGGCAATTTTGCTGAGCCGATCCACTCGGCCATGCTGGCCGGCAACATCTTCGAGATGCTCGCCGATGTGGGGGGCATCGGGAAGGATACCCGTATCGTGGGACGCACCATCCTCCCCTCGATAAGGTTCAAGAAGATTGGGGTCATTGGTAAGTAAGATGATAGAAACGCTGCTTCTCATTCTTGTGGCCATCGGGGTGGCTGTGGTGCTCTACTACACGCTCAAGAAGGCGACCGTCCTGATCATCAATGCCGTCGTGGGGCTGGTGACGCTCTATCTCCTCAACGTCTTCAATATCCTCTCGCTCGCCGGAGCCCCGGATATCGAGATCAACCTTGCCACCATCCTCATCTGTGCGTTCGGGGGCCTTCCCGGAGCAGTCCTTCTGGTGGTGCTCCACCTGGTCGGCTTCACCATCTAACCCCCCGGCTCCATATACTTTATATAGTGTCAGCCGCTCCCTTCTATTGGTGAAGAAGCATGTGCACAGTCGGCGGACCTATGGACGTGGAATATTCCGAACGGGTGAAGGGGAAGAGTTATCGCTGCAATGACTGCGGCGAGCGGTTCCAGAGCCTGAGCAGGCACCCGATCTGCCCCTCCTGCGGATCGGACAATGTCACCCCTGAATGAACTGTCCCCTCGCAGATGATCGGCTCCTGCTGGTCGCAGGATCAAACTCCTTTTTTCTTGTCGCGAAAGCAGCGGAGCGTTTTAGCCTCTGTATCGAGACCTTCGAGGGCGAGATCTGCGAAACGGTCGAGGAGGGCGACCTTATCGTAGTCTCCGCGCCGGAGGGGGGCCCGCTCGAGCAGGCGCGGATGCTCCTTGCCCTCGTGCGTACCTTCCGGATGCCGCTGGTGGTCCTCCCTCCAGATCACCCCGGCTCCCGCCGTCTCTCCATGGTGGTCTCGGCAGGCCCCCACGTCGAGGCCAGCTGCCAGATCAGTCGGGGAACCCATCCTGAGCAGCACCTGATCTGCTCCTCCGAAGAGCTCGCAGGCACCCGGCTCTGTGCGACCCCGGAGGGAGTCGAGCTGACCGGTTTTCCTGCAGGAATCACCCTCGAATATCTCCCCGCAACGTAAGCGATTGTTGCGAAATAACAACAATTAATACCATTCCTCTGAAGATGTATTTTATTGCCGTGAGAGGAGGGTTGGATGAAGACTGAGGTGTTAAAAAGCATTCAGAAGATTGAAGAAGAGTATAAATCCGTGATCAGTGCCGCCGAGGAGGAACGCAGGCGGAGTATTGCCAGCGCAAAACTGGAGGCGGAGAACCTGATCGCACGGGCACGGGCCGATGTCGAGGAGTACAAAAAGGCACGGATCGCTGATGCTCACCGTGAAGCAGAAGAAAAACATCGAGAGATCGTCAGGGAAGGCGAGCGGAAGGCCGACGCCCTGAGAGAGCGGTCGCGGGCAAAGTACGACCAGGCGATCGCGTTCCTCGTCTCCCGGTTCAAGGAGAAGCTGGATGTTCCAGGCTAGACCGATGAGCCGTATCCTCATCGCAGCCTCAAAAGAGCAGATCGATAAGGTGATCGGAGCACTCTACCGGCAGCACCTCTTTCATATCGAGGAGTTCGTCGAGGACCGGGACGAGGTATACGAGGGGTTCCGGATCGGGATGCCCCTCCCCAGGGCAGGGGAGATCTCCACCCGTCTCCTCAAGATCCGGTCGATGGAGAACATCTTCTCGGTGGACCGGGAGGAGATGGAGGAGCCGAGAAGGTACCGCATCGAAGAGCTCGCGAGCCGCATCGAATCAGAACTTCCCCAGATCGAGCAGCAGGTGGAGGCCCTGGTCTCCGAGCGGTCGAAACTGGAGAGCCGAATGCGGGAGTACGAGCAGAAGATACGCGAACTGGAACCCTTTTCCCCGGTTCCCTTCGACCTTGCGCTCCTCCGGGACCATGATCTCTTCACTGTCTTTGCCGGGCACGTGCCTGGCGATATAAAGGTCCCCGAACCCGCGGAAAAGTTCTTCTCAGGCGAGGTGCCCGGGAACATGCTCATCGTCATCGTTCCCTCTGAACGGGCGGACGAGGTAGGGCGCCAGCTTCTGGAAGAGCACTTCCAGCCAATCCAGATTCCGGATGAGGACGGTTCTGCAGGGGAGCACATTGACAGGTACAGGGCGGAGATAGACCGGATGGGTGGTGAGATCAGCCGCATCAGCGAACGCATCGATGAACTGAAGGAGTCGCATGCCGGGTTTCTGGTGGCCTGCGACGAGCTCCTCACGGCTGATGTCGAACAGGCGGAGGCTCCTCTCCGGTTTGCCGTCACCGACGAGGCATTCGTCGTGGAGGGGTGGGTGCCCACCGCGGACCTGGAGAATGTCAAGCATGCCCTCTTCCGGGCAACTGGCGGCAAGATCTTTGTCACCGAGATCCCGGTGGACTATGAGAAGGAATCTATCCCGGTCGAGTATGAAAACCCCTCGTTTGCCCGCCCTACCGAGTTTTTGATCGACCTTTATGCACGACCCCGGTACCGCGAGCTCGACCCTACTGTGATGGTGGCAGTGGTCTTCCCGATCTTCTTCGGGCTGATCCTCGGGGATATCGGCTACGGCGCAGTCCTGCTGGGCCTGAGCCTCGGTCTGCGGAAGCTGATGAAGGGAGAAGACGGGAAACGGCTTCTTGCCGTCCTGAGGAACGCGAGTATCATGAGCATCCTCTTTGGTGCGCTCTACTCTGAGTTCTTCGGCTTTGCGCTCCCTTGGGAGCCGATCATCTTTTCCCGGCACGTGAACATCGGGGGCCACGGAGGCCATGGCCCCCAGGTCGCCGAGCTCCTGATCCTCGCGGTCTGGATTGCGGTGCTGCATATCAGCCTTGGGAGAATCATCGGGATCTTTAATGCGAGATCCCTGCACCACGGGAAGCATGCCACAAAGGCGATGATCGCGAATGCCGGGTGGCTTGGCGTATTGTGGGGGATCCTTCTTCTGATCTGGTCAAATGTTCCGATGCCCCTGATGCCGGATTTCACTGTCCTGCCGTCGCTTGCGATGGGGTTCAATGCTACGGGGATACTCGGGGGTGTGCTGGTGGTCGCGGGTGCGCTTGCTATCGCACAGGAAAGCGCGCTTGAGCTTGTCGAACTTCCCACCATCGTCAGCCATGTGCTCTCCTATACACGTCTGGTGGCAGTGGGACTCTCTTCGGTTGCGATCGCCGGTGTGATCAACTACATCGCGATCGGAATGATGATCGAGCCCCAGCTCGCGGAGATCTCTGCGGTGGGGATTGTCTTTATTATTGGCGGAATCGCGGTTCTGCTCGTCGGCCATCTGCTCAATACGGCACTTGGCGTTCTTGGAGGCGGGCTGCATTCCCTCAGGTTGCATTACATTGAGTTCTTCACCAAATTCTACAAAGGTGGAGCAAAGAAGTACAGTCCATTTGGAATGAAAAGTAGATTTACGGAGGAATTTTAACAATGGCAGTAGAAGGTATGACACTTGAAGTTGCAGAAGCATCGGCGGCAGGACTTAAGGCAATCGGCGCCGCACTGGCAGTTGGTCTCACCGGCATGGCAACCGCGATTGCGGAGTACAGTATTGGTGCTGCGGCGGTCGGAGCCACTGCTGAAAATAAGGACGTCTTTGGTCTGGTCCTGTTGCTGACCGTTATCCCAGAAACCATCGTCATCTTCGGTCTGGTTGTCGCACTCCTGATGCTGTTCTAGGAGCAGAGAATGGCACTGGATGCTGTGATCGCCCAGATACGGGAAAAAGGGCAGAAAGAGGCATCGCGGATCCGGAGAGAGGCAGAGGGCGAGAGGCAGACGATCCTCGGGGAAGCGCAGGAGCAGGTCGTGCGAATCAAGCTTGCAGCAGAGAAAGCGGTGGAAGCTGAGGTCGCCCAGATCATGAGCCGGGAGGTGGCCGGTGCAAAAATGGTCACCAAGCGTGAGCTCCTGAACGCCCAGAAAGAGCTCCTTGACGGGGTCTACGTGGCCACGATCAGGACGATAAACGGATTTTCGGGAGATTTTCACGCACAGGCAGTGGTTTCGTCCGCGAAAAGAGCGGCGGGGGAGCTTGGGAGCGGGACGCTCTTTTGCAACGAGCGCGATCGTCCGGTACTCATGGCCGCCCTCCCCCCGGGCTTCTCTGTCGGTGATCCTGTGGATATCGCGGGAGGCATTATCGCTGAGAGTGCCGATGGGGAATTTCAGCTCGATCTCTCCTACCGGACATATCTTTCCGAGGTATGGGAGACGAGCCTTCTCGATGTGTCCCGCATCCTGTTTGAGTAAGGGAGGAGTCATATGGTAGAGGTGAAGACGGGTCCGGGAGCGTACATCTACGCCTGTACCCGCCTCAGGATCCGCAAGACGACCCTCCTTCCCCGGGAGGACTACCTCCGGCTGCTCAACATGGGCCTCCCCGAGATCACGCGGTTCATCGAGGAGTCGGCCTACAAGAAGGAGATCGACGAATTGGGGACATCGTTCTCGGGCATTGACCTCGTGGAGGTTGCCCTCTCGTGGAATCTTGCCAAGGAGTACCAGAAGATCCTGGACATCATGCCGGGCACGCTCAAGGAGTTTGCGGCAAACTACCTGCGGAGGTGGGACATCCAGAACGTGCTCACCATCCTGCGGGGAAAACAGCAGGGGATGAAGCCCGGCAAGATCAAGGAGCTTCTTGTCCCCGCCGGTTCCCTTGATCGCATCTTCCTCGACCGCCTTCTTTCGGAGGATTCTCCTGCCCGGGTGGTGGAGGCCCTCAAGGGGACCCGCCTCTATCCGGTGGCGTCAGAGGAGATTAACGCGGCCATGGAGACCGGATCGTTTTCCCACATGGCTGACGAGATGTACAAGGAATTCTATCAGGATCTCGTATTGAAAGCGGAATCAGGCCTGAAAGGCGGTGTCCCGTTTCGGGAATACATCCGGATGGAGATCGATATGAAGAACATCCAGATCCTCTGCCGCCTGCGGCAGGAGCGCCCGGTCGGGGATATCACGGGGATGCTTGTCGAGGGCGGCTCTTTCTCGCTTGCGGACCTGCAGCGGCTTGCAGGGCTCGAGAGCGATGACGAATTCATCGATGCACTGGAGCAGAAACGGTTCGCCCGTGACGGGCTCCAGGAGCTTCTCGACGATCTCCGGCAGAAGCGCCCCATCCACGAGATTGAGGTCCACATTTCCCGTATTATGATGGAACGAATGGAACACCTCACAAAGCGCTATCCCTTCTCTGTCTGCCCGGTTCTGGAATACCTCGAGCGGAAATGGACGGAAGTCCGGAACCTCCGGGCACTTGCCCGGGGTAAGAAGGCAGAGCTTCCGGCAGATCGGATACGCGGATACCTGGTGATGTGAGATGGAGATTGCGGTTGTGGGAAACAGCGAGTTTGTGCTGGGATTCCGGCTTGCAGGTATCCGCAAGACATATGCTGCCGATAATGATGATGTGTACAGGGATCTGGTCACGCGGGCGCTTGGGGATGAGGAAATCGCTATCCTTGTCCTCAAGGGGAGCGATCTTGAACGGCTCCCGCTCCGGATGCGCGTAACACTGGAGGAATCAGTGAAGCCGACCGTGATCACCATGGGCGCCGAATCGGGCGGCATGTCCATGAGAGAGAGAATAATCAGAGCAATGGGTGTTGATCTGTGGAAGTAACAAAACGAACAACGGGAATACTCAAGCGCATTGCCGGGCCTGTCGTCACTGCGGTCGACCTTGATGCCCACATGTACGATGTGGTCAAGGTCGGGAACGAGCAGCTGATGGGGGAGGTCATCAAGATCGAGGGTGAGAACATCATCATCCAGGTCTACGAGGACACCTCGGGCATCCGCCCCGGTGAGCCGGTGGAGAACACCGGGCTCTCCCTGGCAGTGGAGCTGGGTCCCGGGCTCCTGAGCAGTATTTATGACGGTATCCAGCGGCCGCTTGAGGTGCTCGTCGACAAGATGGGCAACTTCATCGAACGCGGGGTATCGGCTCCCGGCCTCTCGCATGAGAAGAAGTGGGAGTTTGTCCCCACCGTGAAGGAAGGGGAGACTGTCGGGCCCGGGACTGTAATCGGTGAAGTGCAGGAGACCAATATCGTCCACCGGGTGATGGTACCCCCGCACGTGGGAACCCAGAACGTGAAGACCATCCGGAAGGGGAGCTTTACTGTCGACGAGACAGTCTGCGTCCTTGAGGACGGCACCAAGCTTTCCATGATGCAGAAGTGGCCGGTCCGCGTGCCGCGTCCGGTGACCCGAAAGATGAACCCGGACATCCCGCTCATCACCGGGCAGCGGATCCTGGACGGCCTCTTCCCCATCGCCAAGGGCGGGACTGCCGCGATTCCGGGTCCCTTCG
>JAVVFN010000150.1:0-3745 GCA_032250645.1 Methanomicrobiaceae archaeon
ACCAGCGTCTCCCCCTCAAGTCCCCGGTAGAGGATCGAGGGGAGGTTTCCGCCGCCGATCTCGCCCATCGGGCCCGGGTGGACGTTCGGGACGGTGAAGACGACGTCCTTTTTGCCTTCGCGGCGGAAGAAGAGAGACGCCTGCGGGACGTAGACAGGCTCCCCGATATTATGGAAGAACTCCTCCAGCGCCCGCGAGCCATCGGTATTGTGGGCGATGAATGCGTTGATCAGAGAGAGTGCGCTGATACGGAACGAACGCTTGAGCGGCTGGTCTACGAGCCACATGAAGAGGAAGATGCACAGCCCGAAGACGAGGTGGAAGGTGAAGGTAAGGGTGAGGAAGGGGGAGCCGAAGAAGAAGGAGCCCGCGGCTGCGCCTGCGGCACTCTGGATGGCGGCAGGGAGGAGCATCCGCTTTATTCTCCGGTCGCCGATCGCCACCAGGATGAAAAGGCGGATCGCGAAGATCAGGCCCAGCGAGATCGCGTAAAGGAGGGAGTAGAGATCGCGGAAGATGAGGAGGATCGGCGAGAAACTGATAATGATACCAAATACCGTGCAGGCAAGGGCAAGGAGGGCCGACCGGTTCCAGCTGATGGATTTTCCCCAGAACTCGACCAGCGGGCGGGTCAATAATAAGGCAAGGAGCGCAGGAAGCGCGTATCCAAGCGTGCCGAAGAGGAAGACCCCGCGCCCGGTCCGTAACGATGCCCCGTCGATGATCAGGCCGAGGATGATGATGATGAGAAGCGAACGTCTCCAGGAGGGCGCCGTGAAGAGATACCGGGTGAGCCGCTCGATGGAAACGTCGCTCATCTAGACCCTCCCTAGGAGAACCCGGCGATCTCCAGTTCAGACCGCCCGGGACTCCGGACAATCTTCTTTACACGATAGGTGAGCGGGCGGGAGTAGAAGGGGGCATTGAGTGTGAGCGTCTCGTACTCACCCCCCTCACCCGCTGGGTGGATGTGGTGGCGGGATGCGACCTTCAGCAGCCGGTTGATGAGCGGGGCGTCGATGCGGGCGCCGAGAAAGCTCTCGTCGAGCCCGTCCGCTGCGCAGACCACGATGATCGCCCAGAGCCGCTCCGCCACCTCGGAAAGAAGGGCGACCGGGTCAGAGTGCCAGAGCGGTGCATAGACCTCAAGATCCAGCCTCTCTGCAATCGCCCCGATCCGGCTCATCTGGTACTCAGAGGCCACGGCCCCGGTGACCACTCCCTCAATCCCGAGCCCGGAGAGCCCGTCCTCCAGGTCCTCGAGCTCTTCCTCCTTTCGCCCATGCGTCTGGATCTCGATATACTCCATTCCTGCCAGTTTCGCGATGACCGGGACCGCGTCAAGGTTTGCAGAGTGGAACATGTAGGAGTCCGGGTCCTCCGGGCGCACGGTCAGGAGGGTAGTGACCCTGCGCCCCGAGTCGAGGGCTTTCTGGACGGCGAGAATGGAGTCCTTCCCTCCCGAGGTGAGGGCCGCCCAGCTCATGGCCCGCCCCCCGGGGGGAGCGTCCCGAAATATGCACCGTACCGCTCCGACATCCTCCCCCAGTCGGGGAGGTTTGACTGGCAGCCTACCTTCTCCACCGCAAAGGATGCACAGACCGTCCCCACCCTGCAGCTGGTGAGCGGATCATACCCCCGCCGCGTGGCGGTGAGGAATCCGGCGCGGTAGGCGTCCCCGGCGCCGGTCGGATCGACCAGCTGGACCGGGACTGCCGGAATATGCCATGATTCTCCCTCCCTGTGGAGGATGCTTCCCTCTCCCGAGAGCGTGAAGACCGCAGATGGCACCTTCTCGATGAGCTCCTCGCGGGAGAGCCCTGCGATCCGGCACATGGTGGCCACCTCGTGGTGGTTTGCAAAGAGGATGTCGATCTTTCCAAGGATGGCGAGGAGCTGCTCTGAGGTATAGCGCAGGAGGTCCTGGCCCGGGTCAAACGACGAAAAACCGCTTTTTTTTGCCACGCGGACATTGAACTCTGGGTCTGCGGTTGCCATGTGGACCATCTCGAGCCCCGGGGCTTCCATCCTATGGAAGACCTCCGATGCACCCCATTCAAAGAAGGTTATCTGGTCTCCCTGCTGGTCATTGAAGAGGTACGCGGTCGCCGTCCGTGCCTCTTCGACCACAAAGAAGTCTTTTTTGACCCCCAGCTGGTCCATCCAGCGATCGTAGGGGCTCCCCGCAAAGTCGCCCCCCACTGCGGAGATGAGCGTGCAGGGCTCGCCCAGTACCGCGATGCCGACGGCGATATTGGCAGCCCCGCCCCCGAAGTACACCTGGTGGTCGAGGACGTAGGTGGAATCATGGCGGTCCGGAAACTGCGGAACACGGAAGATATGGTCGATTGCCGTATGACCGACAACCGAGATCATAACTCCTCAATATTCTGGACGAGCAATGGAACGTCCCGCAATGCCTTTCCGATGACGGATTTTGCAATCCGTTCGGCATGTGCCGGGCTATCGGCCTTGAAGACCTTCATCTCGAGGGAAAGGCCGACAAGCGCGGTATTCGCAACGACAAGAGCGCTGTTCAGCTCGCCCTCACAGAACGGGCATTCAAGCCTCCCGATCTCGATCTCGACAAACTTGGCGTACGGATTGAGGCGTTTCCCTGCCTCGCTGATGGCAATGCTGATCGCATCGTCCAGTGTCCGGACGTCCTTTACGATCCATGCAGATTCAAGGGTCACGATATAATCAGGCATCGGCGATCACCAGCTGTTGTGATGTACATGCTCCTCGACGGGATTGCGGGGGGTGCGCGAAGGGGGGAGCCGTCCCTTCCCGACCGCCAGCAGCACGACCGGGCGGATGTGGTCAGGGAGCGAGAGCACCTCCCTTACCGCGTCCTCCTCGAATGCACCTGTCCAGCATGAGTGCAGGCCCTCTGCATGCCCTGCGAGCATCATGTAGGTCGCGGCGATGGTGGCGTCCTGCACCGCGTAGAGGATCCCCCGTTCCCCGTACCTGGACATCGCTCTTACGTAATTTGCGCAGACAACCATCAGGACAGGCGCATCCTCCAGGTGTTCCTGCCCGTAGGCAGCGTCCGCGAGGTTTTCCCTGATAGAGCGGTCGCGGACGACCACCACGTCCCATGATTCCCGGTTTCCGGCACTGGGGGCAAGACTTGCACACGAGAGGAGGTATGCTATCTCCTTCTCTTCCGGCTGCTCGCCCGAGTACTCACGGACCGATGACCTGGTCAAGAGGAAACGGAGGAATTCAGAGGAGTCCATGCTCGCTCAGGTACTGCCAGCTCTCCTGTGCCACTGTGGTGGCGGCGCTCACCGCGGCACCGATCTTCATCCCGGCCGGACCGTAACCATCGCTCTCGATCATACTGATGGCCTCTGACAAGAGTTCACCCCCCCGCCGAAATTCCTTCTCCCCGGAGGTATTGTGGGCAAGCATCATCTCGGCGCGGACCGATTCGATCAGCCCGATCAGCATCCGTTTCGCTCCCTTCTTCTCCTCATCACGGTAATCGAAGAGTGTACTGAGGAGTTTGGATACAATGATCAGCTCTGACTTGATCCGTTCTGCAAACTGGTACCTCAGAACAGCGCTCCTGTTATCCATACTCATACTAACAGGACGGGAATATATAAAAGATGAAGGGGATTTATCACTTTCAGCGCTTGGCCTTCGCGCCCATGACATATTTTGAGGGGCGCTTCATCCGACGCCGGACCCGGCGGTCGACTTCCGCACGACCCCTGCGCCTTGCAGGACGCCG